>CAXGSZ010000542.1:0-2232 GCA_964012455.1 uncultured Alphaproteobacteria bacterium | reverse complement strand
CTCTCAGCGCCTCGACAAGGGGCTTCCACTCGAGCCGCTCGCGTGTTTCCTCTTCACCGACGACAATCATGCCGATTTCCTCCCCAACGGGCTGACGAAACCGCCCGCTTTCTGTAAAGTCACGCCGCATTAATTACAACAATAAGGCCATCCGCGACAGGGAACCCAACCGCATGACGCTCTCCCCATACTACGTTCACGCAGAAGATCGCGAGGCCGCATTTACGGTGACACCGCCCAAGATCAAGTTCGGTCCGGGGGCACTACAGGAGGTCGGTCACGACGCCAGGGCACACGGGATCGCGCGTACTGCCTTATTTACCGATGCGAATGTTGCAGAGCTAAATTCCGTGGCGACGGTGACAAGCGCACTGAAGAATGCCGGAATTGACGTCGCCATCTACGACGAGGTCGAAGTAGAGCCGACTGATAGGTCGTTCAAGGCGGCGATCGAGTTTGCGCAAAAAGGCAATTTCGACGGGTTCATTTCCGTTGGCGGCGGCTCCAGTATGGACACGGCAAAAGCGGCGGCCCTCTACACGTCGCATCCACCAGACGATTTCCTTGATTACGTCAATGAACCGATCGGAAAGGCCGTGCGGGTGCCGGGACCGTTGAAGCCACATATCGCCTGTCCAACGACATTTGGCACCGCGAGCGAATGTACTGCTGTCGCAATTTTCGACCTGCTGGAAATGGAATTGAAGACCGGCATCTCAAGCCCCTATTTGCGGCCCAACCTCGGCGTCCTCGATCCAGATACCTTGGCCACCCTGCCAGGTGAGGTCATTGCGGCGAACGGCTTTGATGTCTTTACCCATGCCTGCGAATCCTATACCGCAGTCCCGTATACCAGCCGTGAGAAGCCAGCCGATCCAACCGCACGCCCGGTCTATCAGGGCGCCAATCCTTATAGCGACCTTTCGACGCTGGAAGCGATTCGACTGATTGGAGACAACCTAGTCGATGCCGTGGCACAGCCTGGGGCCTCCAAATTCCGTGAGAAACTGATGTTCTCGGGCCTACTGGCCGGTATCGGCTTCGGCAACTCTGGCGTTCATATACCACATGCAATGGCCTATGCCGTCGCTGGATTGGTGCGCGGCTACTATCCGCAGGGATGGAAATCAAATCATCCCATGGTGCCCCATGGAACTTCGGTGATCGTCAATGCACCCGCCGCATTTCGTTTCACTGGCCCAGCTTGTCCAGAGCGCCATTTCACAGCGGCGGAAGCAATGGGGGCAGACGTCACCGATGCCGACACGGCGGACGGTGGCGACCTGCTAGCGGACCGTATCATTGCGATGATGAAAGAAACCGGACTGCCAAACGGGATTGGCGGCGTTGGTTATGACGAGGAAGATATCCCAAACCTCGTGAAAGGTACGTTGCCGCAGCAACGTCTGCTGGTGATGTCGCCGAAACCCGTTGACGAGGCCGAACTGACAAAGCTCTTCAAAGACGCATTGCGCTACTGGTGACCCGATGACCGCACTCACACCCGTAATCCTGGAACGCCTTAAGGACGCACTCGGTCCCGGCGGTTACCTCGACGAACCCGTCGATATGGACCGCTATGCGATCGACGCGCGGGAGCTCTACCATGGCAACACGCCGATTGTGCTACGTCCGATCACGACAGGTGAAGTCGCCGCTGTCGTCCGCATCTGTGCGGACGCTGACATCCAGATCACGCCGCAGGGCGGCAACACCGGATATTGCGGCGGCGCCACGCCGGACGAGACCGGCGACCAGGTGGTGCTTTCGCTCTCCCGTATGAACCAGATTCGGCAAGTGGATGCCCTCAACTACACCCTGACGGCAGAAGCCGGCTGTGTCCTTACGATGATCCAGGATGCCGCCGAAGAAGCGGACCGATTGTTTCCACTTAGTCTCGGAGCGGAAGGCAGCTGTCAGATTGGTGGTAATCTTTCGACCAATGCGGGCGGCGTTGCGGTTCTTCGGTACGGTAACACGCGAGACCTCGTGCTCGGGCTAGAGGTGGTCTTGCCGGATGGATCAATCTGGGACGGCCTGCGCCGGCTGCGCAAGGACAACACTGGTTACGATCTGAAACACCTCTTCCTTGGTGCGGAAGGAACACTCGGGATCATTACAGCGGTTGTACTTAAGCTTTTCCCTCGCCCGCGCGACCTCGTTACCAGTTTTGTGGCCCTGCCCAATGCGGAGGCGGCGTTGAAACTCCTCTCTCGGATGCGGGCAGCGACG
>CAXGSZ010000541.1:0-2236 GCA_964012455.1 uncultured Alphaproteobacteria bacterium | reverse complement strand
CCGCCCGGCATCTGGAAAGTCGCGATATCTCCCTTGTAAAGGGTCTGCCGGGATTTCGCGGGAATGGGTTTGTCATTCACCAAATCGACCCCGGGCGCACCATTCTCTCCACCGAGCAGACCGCGCGGCGGATATGTAATCCGCTCGTGCCGAATCGTCATCGTTATCGGCGCTTCTGCGATCGACTGAAAAGAAAGACGCTGGGCATCACCGCCGCGATAACGCCCTTCACCGGCGGTATCCGGCACAAGACATTTTTCCGTTACCAATAACGGAGTTTGCGCTTCAAAGAACTCGATCGGTTGGTTCGAGACATTGCTCGGAAAGCTGAGACATGCGGGCCCATCTCCATTCGGCCGCGCGCCATGCCCACCATTCATGAAGAACATTTTTACAAAAGATGCACCGCGATCGTCGATCCCCTTGAAGTACACATTCCAAAGCGGGGAACCGGATTCCGCGACGACGCGCTCCGGCAAAACACTGCTCAGGGCGCCGAAGATCGCCGGTGGCGCGTAATGGCCCGACAGATGGCGCCCCCATACTGGCGCCGGGCGGTGTGCATTGAGCAAGCTTCCTTCAGGTGCGCTAATAGACACAGCGTCGAACGAACCACTGTTGTTGGGTGCTGACGGATCAAGTAGGCATTTCAGCGCGAAACACGAATAAGCATAGGTGTAGTTCATAACGCTGTTTATCGGGAACGGGATCTGCGACGACGTCCCGTCGAAATCGACATCAATCATCTCACCTTCGATCGTGACCGCGCAGGCGACCGTTAGGGGTTCGTCGAAACCGTCGATCAGGAAAGAATCCGTGTAGCGCCCGTCCGGCAACTCCGCAATTACGGACCGCATACTGCGAGAAGACCGCGCCACGATCTCCTCGATCACCGGATCAAAATCCTCGAGAGCTTCTTCTTCGAGAACCTTGAGCAACTTTTCATGGCAGTCGGCATAGGCCGCAAACTGCGCACGGATATCGCCAAGCGTCTCATCGGGCGCTCGCAGGTTTTCCATGATGAAATCGATTACCAGATCATTCTCGCGGCCCGCCTCGACGATCTTCGAGATCGGAATGCAGAGGCCCTCTTCGTAGCAGTCCTGCGCGTCGGGACGTGGCGCGCCGCCGATATCGACCGTGTGCGCCGTACTGCCGGCAAAAGCAATCAAACGGTCGCCTGCAAAGATTGGGCAAATCATAGAAATATCATTGAGATGCCCGGTACCAATCCAGGCATCGTTCGTCACGACCACGTCGCCGGGCCGAAGCGTCTCGGCCGGAAACTTCGCAAGTACCGCTTCGAGCGTTCGCGGCAAGGTGCCGATAAAGCTGGGAATGCTGCGGCGCGACTGGACGAACTGCCGGCCTTGACGGTCCAGCAGACTGAAGGCCATATCATAATTGTCCCGAACTACGGTCGAGAAAGCCGCACGGACAAAAGTCTCCGACACCTGATCGACGATGCCGTTGAGCCGTTGCCAAATAAGCCCGAGACGGACCGGATCGAGTTTCCCGTCAGCCATGATAGACCGGCATCAGCCAATTCCGGTGAGCGTCGTTCCGGCCTCGTACGATATCATCAAAGGCAGCTTGCAGACGACGTGTCACCGGGCCTGGCACACCTTCTCCGATTGGTCGGCCGTCAAACGCGACGATCGGCATGATTTCCTGCCCCGTCCCGCAATAGAAGGCTTCTTCCGCAAGATAAAGTTCCGTGCGGCCAAGCGCGCGTTCGGCAACAGGTATATCTAAAGGCCCAGCAATATCCAGGATGGTGCGCCGGGTGACACTCTCCAGGATGCCGCTGGTCACGTCGGGTGTCGTAAAGATACCGTCGCGCAGCACGAACAAACACCCACCCGGACCTTCACTGACAGTGCCGTCTTCGTTCAAGAGGATCGCACCTCCGGCCCCCTGACGCTTGGCCTCGAGACCTGCGAGCCGGCTGTTAAGATAATTCGCCGACGCCTTGACGCGGGGCGGACTGGCATTCTCCGCATTACGCCGCCAGCTGCTGACGATAAAGCGCTTGCCCGTCTCGAAATCCGCAACGCGGGGTCTCGGCCGACAGATTACAGTGCTGCCAACGGGACCCGTGGCAAGCATCGACCCCCATTCGTCGACATAGACCTGGAGACGGATATACGTGTCCTCCTTGAAGTCGTTCGCTTTAAGCGTCTCCAAGATGTCTCGGGTGAAGGTGTCGATGGAAGGCGGATCGTCGAGTTCCAGC
>CAXGSZ010000540.1:0-2236 GCA_964012455.1 uncultured Alphaproteobacteria bacterium | reverse complement strand
CAACCCGACCATGAACCCGGGTACATCGACCAAAAAGACGAGAGGGATATGAAACGTGTCGCAGAGTTCGACGAAATGGCATTGTTTGAGGGATTCCCCGACATCCATCGCTCCGCCGTATACCATCGGATTATTTGCGACGACACCAACCACGTAACCGTCGAGACGAGCCAGGCACGTGATTAGCCCTTTGCCGAAACGTGGCTGGATCTCGAAGGGTGACCCTTCGTCAAAGACCAGTTCGATAAGCTTCCGCATATCGTACGGCCGGCGCCGTTCTTCCGGGATAATATCCTTCAGCACTTCCTCGCAGCGATCGACCGGATCGCTGGTGGCAACACGGGGCGGTAACTCCCACACATTTTGCGGCATATAGGAGAGGAACTGCCTTATCGTCGCGACACATTCTTCTTCGCTGTCGACGACATTGTCGATGGTGCCGCCTTGATCGACAGCGATGCCGGGTCCGCCAAGCTCCTCCTTCGTAAGGTCCTGCCCCAACGAGCGCTTAACGACTGCCGGCCCTGCCGCAAAGACCTGGCTCGTGTCTTTCACCATCACCGAGAAATGCGAGAGGATCGCACGGCCAGCGGGCCCGCCGGCGGCAGACCCGAGCACGGCGCCTACGACCGGCACCTCCCCCATTAGATCGACCGATCGATCGAAACTGTCGACACCGGGAAACACCGCGTGTCCCCGGTTCTTCGCCGACGTCACCGTGCCACCAGCCCCGTCTATCAGATTGACCAACGGTATCCGATATTCATGGGCCAGGTCTTCGCTGAACCCGCCTTGCCCTCCTTTGCGACGGTCGAGCCGTGCCGTCGTTCCACCACGAACAGTAAAATCCTCGCCGCCAACGACGATCGGACGCCCGTTGACTTTTGCCAATCCTGCAACGTAGGGCGCTGGCGTCAATCCAAGGAGTTCACCGTTGTCGGAATATTCCGCGACACCCGTCGTTTTACCGATTTCCTGGAAAGATTCGGAGTCAACCAGCTGGTCGAGCCGCTCACGCACCGTTAGCCGGCCGGCCGCATGTTGGCGCCCAACATTGGTCTCCCCACCCTGCGCCTCCGCCAATTCACGGCGGCGGTGCAACTGCTCGAGATCTTTATCCCAGGCCATTCTCTGACAGGGCTCGAGGTCAGGCGTCAAGGACAACGACGACCTGCCCCTCCGAGACAGGCTCCTCTTCATCGACCATAATTTCGGAAACCTTGCCGTCATCGCTGGCCAGCACCGGAATTTCCATCTTCATGGATTCGAGGATGATCAACGTTTGTCCCTCTGTGACACTCGCTCCTTCTTCAACCTCAATCTTCCACACGGTACCAGTGACGTCGGATTCGATTTCGATGCGGGCCATTGTTGTCCTCTAATGCTGTTGGTTCGGTCTGTTTGAAATGTACTTAAAAGGTCGTCGGCCAATTGGAAAGCAAGTGTTGCCCAAGGCCACCCGAGAGACGATTTCGATGCACCTGCAACATGCGTATGAGCCAGTCGCGCGTATCTTCCGGCTTGATCACGTGTTGCACACCGTAAGATGCTGCAATGTCGTAGACACTGCTCTCCAGCTGAAATTCAGCGAATTTTTGTTTGAAGAATTCTGGGTCGGTATCTTCAAGACGCTCGCCGGGCTTTCCGTGAACAACATTCACAGCGTATGCCGGATCCATAAAACTCACTTCGGCAGTCGGCCATGCTGCAACTTCAGCCGCATTCTTACCACCGCCCATATTGATATAGGCTTGCCCGTAGTTCTTGCGGATCATCACTGTCAGCTTCGGCACCGTCATGAGCTGAAGCGCATTCATGAAATTCATAATCTTCCCAGGCGCACGCTGGCGCTCGGCATCGATGCCGATGACGAAGCCGGGATTATCAACGAGGAAGATCACGGGAATATTGAAACTGTCGCACAAAACCATAAAGCTGCAGCACTTGTCGCAGCCATCCGCATCCAACGCGCCTGCCTTGAACATGGGGTTATTGGCGATGAAGCCCACAGTCCGGCCGCCGAGGCGCGCGAGTGTCGTCGTAGCGGTCCGGCCAAACCGCGCCTTCAATTCGAAGACGGAATTCTTGTCCGCAACCCGCTCGATAATCTTCCGGACGTCGTAGACCTGGGTTCGCTTCTCGGGCAGCACTTCGAGGACCGTGCGCGCCGTATCATCGGAGCCAGCCGGAACCGGCTTCTCTGGCGGCAGTTGGTTATGATTCTCCGGCAAATAGG
>CAXGSZ010000539.1:0-2244 GCA_964012455.1 uncultured Alphaproteobacteria bacterium | reverse complement strand
CTACCTGCAAATGCATCGTGACGATTTCGACTTCTAACACGAAAACATCCTTGCGATCATCGAAGCAGCAGAAAGAGACGCCTGCTATCGCTGGGCATTGAATGTCAGACCGCCGCTCTGCAACTGGAGCACATCACGCGTCACGCTGATTGATGACGCAGCGCACCCATCCCTGCCCTAGCTCGCGCAAGGTGCCTCCATGGCGGCGGAGGACGGTGCCGCGCTCACCCGGGCCCACACTAAAGGCCCGGACATCCTGGCGGCAGAGCGTCTCTACCAGCACAGCCGGCTGGCCTGCAACACGCGGGTAATGGAGGGAAGCCATGCGAACCGGAGATATTCTACCTGAAGACTATCGACAACCTGAAGGCCGCCTTCGCGCGTCGCGAGATGGATCGGGAGCGCTCCGACTGGCTCTATTCCTAAAATCCGCACACGGTTCCGCTGGAGCCGGTGGGATAAGCCGTTAGGCTGCTGTTCTATATGGCTCAATACGGCTACTACCGATGGTGCAGCGGGTCATGACGCGGCGCTTGTAGTTCGGGTAATCGAGCTGGCCCGTGTGAAAAAGCCCGCCTCTGATCTCCCACACGATAGTATCCGCAATAGGGCTCAGGGGGCGGCCAAGAAAAGACATAAGGACCAATCGCATTGGACAACGTGTTTACAGCACATCCCCGTATGCAAACAGCGCAGGCTGGCCGCCGGTGTGCCAGAAGAGAACACGGCGGCCGGCCAATTCCTCCATGTGGGTGAGGTCGATTAATCCCGCCATAACCTTGCCTGTGTAGACCGGATCGAGCAAAAGCCCCTCGCTCTGGGCGGTCCAGCCTAGCGCGCGGGTCACCGCTTCCGACGGACGTCCATAGCCGGGCGGTAACGCACCGTCGTAAAGGCGCACGTCTTCTACCCGAAGGTCGAGCGGATAGTCCAGCAGGCCACAGAGATCGGTCAGGCGCTGCATCACACGAGAACCCTGCAATGAAGCGTTCCGGCACACGCAGATTCCGCGCACCAGCATACGTGAGCCGAGCGCCCTTAATCCGTACAGCACACCTATATGAGTGACGGCGCTGCCGGATGCTATGATAACCTCGTCGAACGGTTCGCTCTCTCCCGTTTGCTGCAACAATTCCGACGCAGCATCGATATAGCCGAGCGCGCCCAGTGGCGGATGGTCGGCTGCCAACGGCACGATATAGGGCCGCCGCCCTTCTGCCCTGAGGCCTTCCGCGATTTCGCCGATGGCGCGGTCGGCGCCGGCTTCGTCCTCGCTTTCGGTATAGGAATGCAGGGTCGCTCCGAACAAACGGTCGATCAGGACGTTACCGTTCTCACGATAGAGGTCGCCCATATCAGGCACCTTCTCTTCCAACTGGATATGAATATCGAGCCCCAGCCGACGCGCCATTGCCGCGGCAGTGCGCACGAAATTCGATTGCACAGCCCCGGTGATCAGCACTGTATCCGCCGCCTCACGCTGGGCGGCGCCAAAGTGGTATTCGAGTTGACGCACCTTGTTGCCACCAAAGGCGACCCCGGTGCAGTCGTCGCGCTTCACCCAAAGGTCGAGTCCCAGTTCCGCCCCGAGATTGTTCAACTTCTCCAGCGGCGTTGGGACATGGGCCATCGGCAGGCGCGGATGCTGCGCCATATGTGCCGCGAGTTTGTCAGCAGCAGCCGTCACTTTCGTCTCCTTGAAGGCGGAATAATTTCGCTGCCGTATCTCCGAGGATCGCGGCCTGGTCGTTCTCGTTGAACTCGGCAAGGTGCACCACGTCGCGCGGCGTATGATCGCCGATCGGGAACGGGTAATCCGAGCCCAGCATGACCTTGTCTGCCCCTGCCTTGGCGACGAGATAACGAAGCGCATCCGGGTCGAAGACGACCGTATCAAAATAAAGCCGTTCAAACCCTTCCGCCGGATCGGCGTATTGCCCCGGATGGATTTCAACATTGCGCAACAGGCGCCCCAGCATCCAAGGCAGCGCGCCACCGCCATGCGGCAGAATGACTGACATCCCGGTGTACTTCGTGAATTGTCCGGCAAACAGCATGCGTGCCACCGCCGTCGTAGTATCTAGGCCACGGCCCACGGCGTTGATCATGTCGTAGTCGAGAAGGCGGTCGTCGCCACAGCCATACATTGGGTGAATAAAAACGACTGATCCAAGGTCAGAGGCTGCCGCCCAAAATGGATCGAGTTCCGGTGCATCGAGGCAGCCGTGCTTGCCGTAGGGCTGC
>CAXGSZ010000538.1:0-2245 GCA_964012455.1 uncultured Alphaproteobacteria bacterium | reverse complement strand
CAGAGGTCTTGTTGTCATTGGTCGAACGTGTCGGTGTTGAGACCGCGATCGGTCGTCTCGATGGTATGTTTGCGATCGCGATTTACGATAAAAAGCGACGCCGATTGTACCTCTCAAGAGATCGAATGGGCGAAAAGCCGCTTTACTACGGTTGGGCCGGAGGCACGTTTGCATTTGGCTCCGAACTGAAAGCAATTGCTGCGTGCTCGGATTGGCGCCGTGAGGTTGAACCCGCCGCGCTTCACGCCTTCATGCGGTACGCCTATGTGCCAGCGCCGATGACGATTTACCGAGGCATTCGCAAATTATTACCGGGCCATGTGCTGACCGTCGATCTGGAGAGCCTGTCCGTCGGTGTTCTGCCGGCTGCAGATGCCTATTGGAATGCGCGCGCGATTATTGAGGAGGCGCAACGTGATCCATTTGACGGCGGCGAGGAAGAGGTTGCCAAACATCTCGATATGCTACTGACCCACTCAGTTGGCCGACGACTGATTTCGGATGTGCCACTTGGTGTCTTCCTATCGGGCGGGATCGACTCCTCTGTGATCGCGTCCGTCGCGCAGAAAGTATCATCCAATCCAATCAAGACATTTACCATTGGCTTTGATGATTCCCGTTTCGATGAATCCGAACAGGCGGCAGCTGTCGCAGCCCATCTCGGCACCGAACACGTAGAGTTGAAGGCGACGACCGATGCACCGGCACGTCTTGTTGAAAGATTGCCCCACGTCTACGACGAACCCTTTGCCGATGTCAGCCAATTACCGACTTTATTGCTCTCGGAGCTTACCCGGCAGCATGTGACGGTTGCGCTGTCTGGTGACGGCGGAGATGAATTGTTTCTCGGATATCCACGTTATGTTGCTGCAGCGCAGCGATGGGAAGAAAGGTGCGGTTTTTTTGCCAGCACCGTCGGGCGTGCGGGCATGCTGTCCATCGCGCTGCCAAAGGCTTTACTAAACAGGGTAAGTCTCGGAAAGCGGCCGTGGCGTCTTGGCGACAAGGCCTACCGAATCGCGGAAGATGCTGCTGCTATAACACCGGAAGACTTTTATGAGGCATTCGTTTCCCGCTGGCGAACGGCCGAGAAACCGACTTCGGACCCAGTGTCAGGTTATTACTTCGAGGCGGTGCGGCATCCGAGGTCGTTGGAGCCTTTGGATCGGATGAGTTATGCCGATGCCGTTACCTATCTTCCCGACGACCTTCTGGTGAAGGTCGACCGAGCGACGATGGCAGTCGGCCTCGAAGGGCGTGCCCCATTACTTGACCATGAAATCGTCCGGTTTGCGTGGCGTATACCCGCGAGCCGGAAGTTGAAGGATGGGATTGCAAAATGGCCATTGCGGAATGTGCTTTCCCAATACGTGCCGGCCAAGATTTTTGATAAACCGAAGCAGGGGTTTGAGCCGCCATTGGGTGAATGGCTACGAGGGCCGTTGCGGGACTGGGCGGAATCGTTACTCGATAAGGGGAGTTTGGGCGACGGCGGATTTGTTGATGCTGCGCCAGTACACGATCTCTGGCGGGAACACCTCGCGGGTGTCCGCGACTGGCGGTTTGAATTGTGGAATGTCTTGATGTTCCAGGCTTGGCGGAAGGCTTGGAGAGTGTAGATGCATCGATGCCCGTGAGGACGGGGCCGTAGCCCGTAAGGAGAGTTTCTGATGCCTGCAATTGAATCGACGGCGAAACCACGCTCGAAGGAGTTCCGAGCCAACGCCGCCGCCATGCAAGAGCTAGTGGATGATTTGCACGAAAAGGTGCGAGCTGTGGAGAACGGTGGCGGAGACGCCTCACGTAAGCGCCATTTGGCCCGTGGGAAATTGCTGCCTCGCGAACGGGTTCGTGCACTGCTTGATGCGGGTTCGCCGTTCCTCGAGTTTTCCCAACTGGCAGCGCACGAAGTATACGACGATGTAGTTCCTGGCGGAGGCATCATCACGGGCATTGGTAGCGTCGAGGGGACGGAGTGCGTACTCGTCGTGAATGATGCTACGGTTAAGGGTGGCACCTACTATCCGTTGACCGTGAAGAAGCATTTGCGCGCGCAGGAAATCGCACGCGAAAACAACCTGCCGTGTATTTACCTTGTGGATTCGGGTGGCGCCAATCTGCCGACTTGGACCGGTGTGTTTCCCGACCGATACCATTTTGGCCGAATTTTTTACAATCAGGCAACCATGTCGGCCGCCGGCATTCCACAGATTGCGGTCGTCATGGGGTCCTGCACTGCGGGGGG
>CAXGSZ010000537.1:0-2246 GCA_964012455.1 uncultured Alphaproteobacteria bacterium | reverse complement strand
GTATCGGAGCGTTTCATCTTCCGCTTACTCCATCGTTCCGTTATCGTCGGCGCGGCTTTCGGCCTTCTTTTCCCATCCGCCCCTTTCCGTCTGCTGCCAATATGTCAGATCAAACCCCGATTCTTTCCGAATCTTCCAGTGATCGCGTGCGCACGCGACTGCCAGATCGTCCCGTCCATCAAATAGTTCGCAACAAAGGCCGAACTCGCCGATGCGGCTCGATTCCGCTCCATCGATGAGGAATAACACATTGGCATTATTGGGATTTTCATCGAAATCAGTCAACCAGACTGGCTGACGTTCAGGATAACCGTCCTTTTTTGTGCCATGGGGCAGGAAGCTCTCGCGGGCATAGGTCCAAAGCAGGCCATTCAGTGCCTCGACGCGCGCTTCCGAGCCGGCCATGACAACCGCCCGCCACCCTCGCTCCAGCGTCTTCTCCAAGAGCTGCGGTAGTACCTGTTCCAGCGTCTTACGCTGCAGATGGTAGAACCGGACTTCCGTCACGGCAGGTCAACTTTCGTGGTTTCGCCTCACGAACTCGTCGAGCAGGCGAACACCGAACCCAGTACCGCCCCGTGGCACAGTCGCTGTGTCCTTAGAGGACCATGCGACACCGGCGATATCAAGATGCGCCCACGGAACCTTGTTGACGAAACGTTTCAGGAACTGCGCCGCCGTAATCGACCCCGCATCACGTCCGCCGACATTCTTCATATCGGCGCCGTCCGTATTGATCATTTTGTCATAAGCGTCACCAAGGGGCATGCGCCATACCTTCTCTCCGGTGGCCAGGCCGGCCACCGTTAACTGTTCCGACAGCGCGTCGTCGTTCGAGAACATACCCGCGTGCTCGTGGCCAAGGCTGATTATGATCGCTCCGGTCAACGTCGCCAGATCAATCATGCATTGCGGCTTGTAGCGTTCCTGCGCGTACCACATGACATCCGCCAGGACGAGACGGCCCTCTGCATCCGTATTGTGGATTTCGATCGTCTGTCCCGACATCGACGTGACGATATCGCCCGGCCTTTGTGCGTTCCCGTCCGGCATATTCTCGACAAGGCCAATCAATCCCAAGGCATTGACCTTGGCCTTGCGCCCGGCAAGCGCCTTCATCACGCCGGAAACCGCCCCGGCACCGCCCATATCCCATTTCATGTCCTGCATGCCGGGTCCCGGCTTCAAGGAAATACCGCCCGTGTCGAAGGTGACACCCTTACCAATAAAGGCAACAGGCTTCTGCGACTTCGCACCACCACTCCACCGCATGATCGCAATCTGGCTTTCACGACCGGAGCCCTGTCCGACACCCAAAAGCGATCCCATACCGAGCTTCGCCATCTGTTTCTCGCCGAGCACCTCGACTTTGACACCAAGCTTGGTCAACGTCTTAACTTCCTTCGCAAAGCTCTTGGGGTAGAGGACGTTCGGCGGTTCTGAAACTAGGTCGCGCGTAAAGAAGACACCCTCGACAATACGCTCGAGAGGTGCGAATTCACTCCGCGCCGCGGCGGCGCCCTTTACTCTAAGACAAAAGGTCCGCAGGGTCGGCTTCGCGTCCGCTTTTTCCTTCGTGCGATATTTGTCGAAACGATAGCTGCGCAACTGCGCGCCATACGCGATATTGGCGGCCGACGACGCAAGGTTCTTACCAGTCGCCTCCACTGCGAGATGCGCAACCTTGATACCAACCTGATTCAGGCGCGCATAAAGCCGCCCGCCAAGCGCCTGCTGACCCGTCTCGTCAAGCTCCTTCCCAACGCCCGCCAAAACAATGCGTCCGTACGCAACGCCCGCAGGTGCTATAATATCGAGGAATTGCCCCTCCTTACCGGAAAACCGGCTTTCCTTTATGGCGCGAGCGACCGCCCCGCCGGCCGCCTTGTCAAGTTGTCGGGCTTTGGTCGAGAGCTTACCGCCATCACCGACGCATACAATCACGGTGCCGGTCTTCGGAAATCCCGGCTCAGAAAACGTAATCTTCATGAAATCCTCACGAGACGAATGCTCGACCGCCATTCGCGGCCACTTGAACCTGAGTCTACTCCGGCAGACCCAAAAGAAAAGCGCGGTAGTCTGTGAATTGACGATGCTCCCGCCGAAGCGTTAGGGTAGCTTGCGAGGCGCGGAAACATTTTAGCACAACGTCAATTCCACCCGAGCATGAATACGCTTTTTCGCTACATGACGCAGCAACTCCTCGTAACGACCGTGATCGTGACGGTGGTTCTCTGCATAATTTT
>CAXGSZ010000536.1:0-2276 GCA_964012455.1 uncultured Alphaproteobacteria bacterium | reverse complement strand
ATCATCTTCTTCTGCTTCTTCTACACCGCGATCGTCTTCAATCCCGAGGAAACCGCGGACAATCTGAAGAAGAACGGCGGGTTCATTCCGGGCATCCGACCGGGCAAGCGGACCGAGGAATATCTCGATTATGTGCTGACGCGCATTACCGTGATCGGCGCAATCTACCTGACGCTGGTTTGCGTCCTGCCGGAATACATGATCGCCCAGACCGGCGTGCCTCTGTTCCTCGGCGGCACCAGCCTGCTCATCGTGGTCAATGTCACGGTCGACACGATCAGCCAGATCCAGTCGCACCTGCTGGCGCACCAATATGGTGACCTCATCAAAAAAGCGAAGTTGAAGGGACGCCTGCGTTAAGGCACAGCACGGGCGAAGGGGACTTTACGCAATGGATATCATCCTCCTGGGCCCTCCGGGCGCCGGTAAGGGGACGCAGGCCCAGCGCCTGGTCGAACACCACGGAATGCTGCAGCTTTCGACCGGCGACATGCTGCGCGAAACACGCAAGGCCGATACCGAGCTGGGCCACAAGGTCGCTGACATCATGGATTCGGGCGGGCTCGTATCGGACGAGATCGTGTCGGCCATGATCGATGCCAAGCTGGCCGATATGGGGCCGGAAACGGGTGCGATCTTCGACGGCTATCCCCGCACTGCGGCCCAGGCCGACCAGCTCGACGATATCCTTGCCCGGCACGGCCGCAAGCTCGACCATGTGATCGAGCTCGAAGTGAACGAGGAAGCTCTGGTCGAACGGATCACGGGCCGCTTCACCTGCGCCAATTGCGGCGCCGGCTATCACGACGTGTTCAAGCAGCCGGCGACACCCGGCGTATGCGACAAGTGCGGATCGACCGAGTTCAAGCGCCGTCCCGACGACAATGAGGAGACGGTGCGCAAGCGGATGCAGGAATATCGCGGCAAGACCGCGCCGATCCTGCCCGGCTACGAACAGCGCGGCATCGTCAGCCGGGTCGATGGCATGGCCTCGATCGAAGACGTTACGCACGCGATCGACGCTATCCTCACCCGCTGATCCCACTCGGGTTTCCATGACCCGGTACATGGCCTAAGGCCGACCTCTCGACAGAGGGAGATTGGTCTTATGCGCCTTGCCGGAACCCTGTTTGCCGCTGCTGCGCTTGGCTGTGCGGCGCCATTGTCCGCCGAGGTTGCGGAAACCACCGCCAGCGGCTTCGTCACGCGTGACATGGCCGAGGTTGCGGCTACCCCGATGCAGACCTGGCTGGCATTGATCCGTCCGGGCGCGTGGTGGAACGATGCGCATACATGGTCGGCAGATGCGGCCAACATGACGCTGACCCCGCAGGCGGGCGGCTGCCTGTGTGAACGCGTGCCGGGCGAGGACCGCGCCGACGGCTTTTCGCTCGATGGCAGTGTGCAGCACATGGTCGTGGTCCAGGCTTACCCGTTGAAGAACCTGCGCATGCGCGGGGGGCTGGGCCCATTGCAGGGCGAACCCGCCACCGGTGTACTGACGATTACTCTGGAAGAGATCGACGGCGGGACACGGATCCGCTGGGAATATGTAGTCGGCGGCTACATGCGTTACGAAGTGCCGACTATCGCTGCCGCGGTCGATCAGGTGATGAGCCAGCAATTGCACGGGCTGCGCGATCATCTGGGCGCGCTCGGCGGAGCCGCGGCGACCGTGCCACAAGACAGCGATCCTGCGCAGGCCGATGAGGCAAGCCTCGAAGACCAGATCGACGCGCTGGACGGGGCGGGGTAGGCCAAGAGCCAGGTCGGGGACGCCAAGGGGCGGGCGCCGCCGATGCTTCCCTAAGGGTTTTGACGTATGGCGGCCGATGGGCTAGGGCCTGATCTTCTCGGACGACAGCGGCCGCATGGGTCGCTGTGGATCTCGCTGCGTGCTGGGCAGTTGACCTTGGCGTCGAATCCCCCTAAGCGCGCGGTTCATTCGACATTGCGGCGATTCCGGCGGATGGCAGTGATATCTGCGTCGAGCCGGATTTTGCGTTAGGCAGGGGCCGCAAGCGTCGGATTGAGCGATGAGATAGGACCGCCGGCCTCACCGGCGCCTGTGGAGCATGGAGAAGTAAGTGGCTCGTATTGCCGGGGTAAACATCCCCACCAACAAGCGCGTGATCATCGCGCTCACCTATATTCACGGTATCGGCCGTAACAACGCCGTCGAGATCGCCGACAAGCTCGGTATCGATCACACCCGCCGCGTGCAGGACCTGTCCGACGAGGAAGTCCTGCGCATCCGCGAGACGATCGATGCGGAT
>CAXGSZ010000535.1:0-2277 GCA_964012455.1 uncultured Alphaproteobacteria bacterium | reverse complement strand
CCCATCACACACTCGCGCAATGAAAGCAGAATGCCAGGCCTGCAGAATCAATATAATTGAGCTCGCTGAAGTCGATAACGACCTGCGATCTGCCGGAGTTGTTTATGTTTATACTATCGGAAAGCCGGCTAATGCTCCTCCGGTCTCGGACGGTCAAGCGCCCTGCGCATTCGAGTACACGGGTTTCTTCCCAGTTGAAATTCTAGACCTAACGGATTCCCCCCTACCAAATCGGTCTGTGCGGGGTAGAGTAGGTGATTCATCGGAGGACGTAAACCGTCGGCGGCTACTCCGCCGCCTTCGCCCCGACCTCCCCAAGAGCGTAATCCCGAATGACTTCAATCAATCGACTGAGGTGGGTCTTCAAGATTGCGTAGTACGGAGTGCGCTCGAACGTGTCTTCGTTCATGTACAGCGCTCGGTTGATCTCGATTTGCAGGCTGTGCCGCCCGATATCGGGGCGACCATGCCGGCGGACAATCTCCACGCCCTTATATGGGTCATTAATCCGCACGCGATAGCCGAAACCCTTAAGCGTTCCGCTGACAATTGTAATGAATTCGCGGCTGCACGTCGTGCCGTCCCGATCACCCAATACGAAATCGGCGTGGCGGAATCCTGACAATTCGGAATCCCGCGGCAAACTAGAGGACGGCATCGAGTGGCAATTGATATGCCATGCCATGCCGAACCGCGCCTGGGCCTCATCCACGCAGCGCTGCAGGACATCGTGGTAAGGTTGCCAGTACATATCTATGCGTCGCCGAACCTCGGCAATCGGCAGTCGACGGCCGTACATAGGGAAGTCGGGCGGGCATATACGCCAAATCAGGCCGTGGCCAAGGCGCGCCTTCTCCGACGGACGGACCGGATCCGGCCAAGGTTCCGCCAACAGGTCGCGATCAAGGTCGGTGATGCCACGGTTGGGGTCGATAAAACTTCGCGGGTAAAGCGCGGATAGTAGGGTCGCGCCATGCGTTGGACCGTCGCCGACGAGGTCATCGACATACATGTCTTCGGCCCGTCGCAACGCTTTCAACGGCACTGTGGTGTCGAAATTATCGGGATAAATGGAACCGCTGTGGGGTGAATCAAGCACAATAGGGCTATGCCCGTCTTTCGGCGTGTCTAGTCTGTAAACACCCGGAATGGTTTCGCCCATCTATTGTCCCCCGACCTCTCCATGTGGGTACCCTGTGTAGCCAATTCCGCGCCGGCGACCCCGGAGATACGAAACCGAATGGCTAAGAAGATGTCGCACTAGCATAGGATTTTCAACCGCACATTAAGACGCGATAAAGGAGGTGATCTTATCGGTCGCCTTGAGACCGTGGCCGGTCAGAACAAGGACACTGATCTCATCTTCCTTCACATCCCCTCCTTCCAAGAGGCGACCCAGAACCGCGCCGGCGGTCGCACACGTGGGCTCGACGAAAAAGCCGCGCAGCGCGAGTTCGTGAAAAGACGCCACGATCTCGTCTTCTTCCACAGCAACGATCGCACCGCCGGTCTCCGCCGCCGCGGTCATTACCTCCGCAATTCGCACCGGCCGCTCGCTTGCAATGCCGTCTGCGATGGTGGGCTGTGCTTTGATATCAGTACACTCACCGCCTGCACACCACGCCGCGTAAAGCGCTGCGCAATTTGCAGCCTGCGCCCCGAATATCTTTGGCAAGCGGTCGATCGCTCCCGCCGCCAGCAACTCGCCGAAACCAATATGCAGACCGATCACGTTGCTACCATAACCCAGCGAGACAATGACATTGTCCGGCACAGAAAATCCCAGTTGCTCCCAGATCTCAAATGCGAGAGTCTTGGTCCCTTCGATGAAAAACGGCTGCCAGTTGTGACTGGCGTAGAATACTGTTTCCGCTGCCGCGCGGGCCGCAACCGCGACATCCTCTCGCGTACCGTCGATCGACTCCAGCAGAGCGCCCATTGCTGCGATCTGCGCCTTTTTGCCCGCTGGCGCCGCCGCCGGCACGAGGATGCGGCAGCTAAGCCCCAATGCCGCCGCGTACGTCGCATAGGAGGAGCCGGCATTGCCCGAGCTGTCTTCCAACAATTCGGAGATACCGACCTGCTTTAGATAGTTGAACAATACGGAAGTGCCCCGGTCCTTAAACGAGCCGGAAGGCATCAAATGCTCGCACTTTATGACGACTGGCGTCCCCGACAAACTCGAATTTACGAGCGGTGTCCATCCTTCGCCAAGGGTTTCGAATTCAGGCTTTGGCAGTCGGATGGCTTTCCGGTATCGCCATAGACCCGGGGCGT
>CAXGSZ010000534.1:0-2282 GCA_964012455.1 uncultured Alphaproteobacteria bacterium | reverse complement strand
CCTAAATCCTTTCCCATTACAAAAGCCACTCCGGAGACTGTGCCATGGCCTGCCTTACGCTTAGCTTGTCTTGCGTCGATTACGATCGCACACGGGCTATCTTCGAGGAAAAAGTTCGCGTCGAGGGATGCGAGATCGTGGGAACGCCTATGTCGCCGGAAGAGGCTTTCCATCGGGCCTTCAAGTTCCAGGAGTTCGACATCACAGAACTGTCCATGTCGAGCTACATGAATCTCGTGGCGAAGGACGAGGCCCCCTATGTCGGTATTCCGGCGTTTCTCTCGCGCATGTTCCGGCACTCATCTATCTACATTCGGACCGACAAGGGCATCGACGGGCCGGAGGGTCTGAAGGGCAAGGTCGTTGGTGTGCCCGAATACCAGATGACGGCAGCTCTTTGGGTGCGCGGCATGCTGCAGGATGAATATGGTGTCGCGCCTGCCGATATGCGCTGGCGGGACGGTGGCCTCGAGCAGGGCGGCAAGATTCCGAACGTGAGCCTAAACCTGCTGGATGGTGTTGAGCTGGAGACCATTCCGATCGCTCGTACACTCTCTGACATGCTCGATAAAGGCGAAATCGACGCGCTCATCAGCGCGCGCGCGCCTTCGTGCTTCGGGCGCAACGATAAGGTCGCTCGGTTGTTTCCGGATTATCGTGCGTCTGAGGAGGCGTACTACCGGAAGACGGGGGTCTTTCCGATCATGCATCTCGTCGGTATCCGTCGCAGCCTCGTCGAGGCGCATCCGTGGCTACCGGTGAATGTTCTGAATGCATTCATTGAGGCGAAGGAAATCTGCTATCGTAATCTCGCGAAGGTCGGTCACCTGTTCACGACCTTGCCCTGGCCGGTTGATGAGTACGAGGCGGCAAAAGCGCTAATGGGTCAGGATTACTGGCCCTACGGTGTTGCTGCCAATAGCGCTGAGATCGGGGCAATGACGCGTTATTCCTTCGAGCAGGGTCTCACAGCGCGAAAGCTCTCGGCCGAGGATTTGTTCGCTGCGTCTACTTTCGAACTGGCCAAAGTCTGAGCACTCTTGGCGGCGCCCCCCGAATCGGCTTATAGGCAATGAATAGCGAAGAAAAGCATAAGAGGACCCGGTCATGGCGATGCGAGGCGCGTTTCCCGACGAACGGACGATGGCGGACGTCACCGCGAAGATGTTGGTTGAGGTGGGGGCGGTAAATTTCAACGCAAAGGACCCGTTCATCCTGACCTCCGGCTGGGCGAGCCCGGTGTATCTCGATTGCCGCCGTTTGATCTCTTTCCCTCGCGTGCGAGAGACCCTGATGGAGTTTGGTGTCTCGAAAATCCTCAAAAACGCCGGGTTTGAGCAGTTTGACACTGTCGCGGGCGGGGAGACGGCGGGTATTCCCTTTGCGGCCTGGATGGCGGAGAGGTTGATGCTGCCCATGCAGTACGTCCGGAAAAAGCCGAAGGGTTTCGGGCGAAATGCCCAGATTGAAGGGGTTATCGAAGAGGGACAGCGCATTCTTCTTGTCGAGGACATGACGACAGATGGCCGCAGCAAAGTAAATTTTTGCAACGCTTTGCGGGAAGCAGGCGCAAGCGTCGACCATATTTTCGTCATCTTCTACTACGATATTTTCCCGGACGGACCTGAAATCCTGAAGGACGCGCAGGTCACCATGCATCACCTCGCAACCTGGTGGGATGTGTTGCGTGTCGCGAAAGAAAACAATCTTTTCGACTCCGAAACACTTTCTGAAGTCGAAATATACTTCAATGACCCGAAAGGGTGGTCCGAAATGAATGGCGGTGCTGCCGAGGCCGCCGGGTAACGGAGTTGGGGAAGTTACATGAACGCTTCCCTTTGGACGCCCAAGCCTGACGGCCTGGTCGGTAAACCCGTAAAACGATTCGAGGATGATCGCCTCCTGCGGGGCCAGGGGCAGTATATTGCCGATCTCGTCCTAGACAGCATGGTGCATATGGCAGTTGTGCGTTCGCTCTATCCGCATGCGCGCGTTCTTGGCATCGAGACGGCGGCTGCAATGGCGATGCCAGGCGTACTAGGTGTGTGGACTGGCAAGGATACGGCTGCGGACGGACTCGGCGGGTTGCCGTGGGAAAGACGGCCACCGAACGTGCCGACGGAGCCGCCGGCGGGTGACCCGTCTATTGGACAGCCGCAACCGGTCTTGGCAAAGGACACGGCGTTGTATCTTGGGCAAGCGTTGGCCATTGTGGTGGCGGAGACGCCGTATCAGGCGCTCGATGCGGCTGAGGCGGTCACCGTCGACTACGAGCCGCTAGA
>CAXGSZ010000533.1:0-2284 GCA_964012455.1 uncultured Alphaproteobacteria bacterium | reverse complement strand
TGCGGGTTGGAGGTCGAGAATTGCTACGATCCGACAGCCGCAACCTATCCCAACGGCTGTCATATCGCCGAGATTGAGGTGGATCCCGAGACTGGAGTGGTGACGCTCGAGAACTATGTCATGGCGCAGGATGTCGGCCGCGCCCTCAATCCGATGGTTGTGGAGGGACAATTGGTTGGCGGGGTTGCGCAAGGCGTGGGGCAGGCGTTGCTAGAATGGACAGTCAAAGATCCGGATTCCGGGCAATTGCTGACCGGCTCCTTTATGGATTGCGCGATGCCGCGGGCCGATGATTTGCCCGCATTTTCGACGGAAATTCTCGAAATCCCCTGCACGAACACACCGACGGGCGTGAAATCAGTGGGTGAAGCCGGGCCGACCGGCGCGCCTGCAGCGGTCATCAACGCGATTGTTGACGCATTGTACCCTCTCGGTGTGCGCCACCTTGAAATGCCGGCGACGCCGCAAGCCGTATGGCGCGCTATACAAGAGGCAGAAGATGGCGACAAATCGCTATAGTGCTAATTGCGGAAGCTATGCGACCCGGCATTATAGCCCGGGCTTCCAGTGCAGGTTGACGCCGGTTTCATAGCCTCAGGCTATAAATCCGGGTTCGCTCCGCGCTCCAAAGTCACGGCGTACTATCTCCCGAACAATCCCCGAAACCAGTTTCCCAATGCTGCAAAGAACAGCGAGAATCCCGAAATTGCCTGTGGCTCGGTTGGCGGCTTGTCTTCCGCCACAGGCTTCAGCTCTGGCGATGTTACGGCATTTTCCAAGGGGGCATCGGCGTGTGTATCGCTCGCGATCTCGTCCTCAAGCGCCTTGGCGAACTTGCCGATCAGTTGAGAGGCGACGGATTGGATCATACCCACGCCGCGGCCGTATTGGGCGACGGAACCAGAAAGTGTGAGATCCGTTTCGATTAGGACAGTCGATCCCGTATCACTAGGCTCAAGGTGAAAAGTGACAGTCGCGTTGGCACCGCCACGGCCTTTAGGATCGCGGCCCTGCGCCGTGACGCTTGCGGTATGTGCTGTTTCGTCCATCTCTTCAAATTGTGCCTCGCCCTCAAACGTCAGAGCTACCGGGCCGAGTCGTACGGACACCGTTCCCTTGAAGGCTTTGTCATTGACGACTTCCGTCAGTGCGGCACCCGGCATACAGGGTGCGATGCGTTCCACGTCCATCAGCACATGCCAAGCCTGATCCGGCGGTAGGGAGACCTCGAAGGAATTGTCGAATTTCAAAGTAAGCTCTCCATAGAATTCGGCCCGCCCGTCTTATGCCAAGCGATCTCTTTCAGCTCCAGGCCCAGACCGGTTGCTCCAGGTGTTCGACCCGGGTATCGCGTCCGAAAATCCCGACTTCACGGAACTGATAAACGACGGCAGCCGTTGGCGCGTGGACCTGTGTGTTGACCAGGTTGAGGCGGATCAGCGGGCGGTCGCTCTCTGGGATCGAGGCGAATTCCGGGGTTTCCGGGTGCGCTAAGTCGCGAAACAGGACTTTGTGGACGGAAGCGACTTCCGAGGGATTGGCCACCGGCTCGATATCCTCACCCGCCCAAAATATAAATGGCGTGATGCGGTATCCAGAGCGGGTTGGATAGTCGTCGAGGGTGCCGAGCAAATGATCCTCGGCGAGGTCGACGTTGATCTCTTCACGGAGTTCACGAAGTGCCGCTTCCAGCGCGGTCTCGCCAATGTCAACCCGTCCGCCCGGTAGTGCCCACTGGCCGGAATGCGCGTTCAGTCGCGGGCTGCGCTTGGTCAACAGGAATGCGGCATCGTCTCCATGACCGATGATGACGATAGTGACCGCCGCATGCTTCAGGCCATCCGGAGCACCGCGGCGATCGTCGAAACGGTCTATATTGCCGCCGATTTCCAGTTTCAGCGTGTTGTCAAAGGGATAGGTCATGACGGCGACAAAGATAGCGCGATTCGCCGCGATCGGAAGCGAAAACGTGCTCGAAAATTGTGAGCGGCGACCAATTTTAGTCGTTAAAGAAACGCCTTGAGGAGGCAAGCCATGGAAATGGGTAAGATCGGCGCCTGGGTGTCGACGAATGCGTTAAACCGGGATCAACTCGCCGAACTGGCGCGCGGTGTCGAAGACCTCGGCTACGATACGCTCTGGTACCCCGAATCGACTACCTACGAATCTCTGGCGATGGGGAGCTTTCTGCTGCAGAACAGTTCGCAGCTCAAGGTCGCAAGCGGAATCGCTAATATCTATGCCCGAGATGCCTATACCTCGGTATCGGGGCATAATTCCCTGA
>CAXGSZ010000532.1:0-2293 GCA_964012455.1 uncultured Alphaproteobacteria bacterium | reverse complement strand
CTTGACCGGCATGAAAGCACCGCGCAATCTCGGTGACGAATACGCGAAACGCTTCGATGCGCTGTTCCCGGAAATTGCGCGCCGGCAAACCGTGTATTTCTACCCATTTTTCCTCGATGGCGTTGCGGCTGACCCAGCGCTCAATCAGGCGGACGGGCTGCATCCAAACGCAAAAGGGGTTGCCATCATCACCAAACGTATGGTGCCGTTCGTCCTAGACGCGCTGGGAAAGGACCAGAAGTGACGGATCAAGGCAAGTTTCTCGTCGCCCACGCCAACGGTCCAAGCTGGCAGGAAGCGGCAGGCGCGATTATCCGCGAATTGCAATCAATCGGTATGGAACATCGGCTCGGATTTCTGTATGTGACCGATGCCTTCGCCAATTCGTTCAAGGAAATTTCGATTTTCCTGCGGCAAACAACCGGCGTGCCGCACTGGGTCGGTACGGTTGGATTTGGCATCTGCGCCCCGGGTAAGGAATATTTTGGAGATTCAGCCATTGCGGTGATGATCGCGCCAATTCCCGAGGATGCTTTCCGCCTCTTCAACGGCATTCGCGAAGATGTGGGACCAACGATCGCCGATCTTTCTGATTGGCTTGGTGACGTCCCACCCCTAATCGTCACCCACGCAGACCCACGTAACCAGCATGTCCCTCAGATCATCGAGGATTTATCTCGTGAGACAGACGGCTTTCTGATCGGTGGTTTGACGGCATCGACCGGCGCACATCCGCAGCTCGCCGGCGACGTATCCGAAGGCGAGGTTTCCGGCGTGATGATGTCGCTCGAATCCGTACCCGTCGCCGCCGCCCTGACGCAGGGATGCTCGCCCATCGGTCCGGTCCGCCGGGTCACGGCGGCAGAACAGAACATTCTGATTGAGATTGATGACCGTCCGGCCTTGGACATCTTCAAGGAAGATATCGGTGAGGTCCTAGCCCGCGACCTGCGCAAGGTAGCCGGATATATCTTCGCAGCTCTTCCGGTCAGCGGATCCGACACCGGCGACTACCTCGTACGGAACCTCACCGGCATCGACCCAAATCAAGGGCTCATTGCCATCGGTGAGTATGTGAACGCAGGAGATTCCATTATGTTCTGCCGTCGCGATCATGAAAGCGCCGTCGAGGACATGCGCCGCATGCTCGGCGACCTGCGTCAACGTGCCGGCAATGCGCCCATTCGGGGCGGGCTATACTTTTCCTGTTGTGCCAGGGGACCCAACCAATTTGGCGACAATAGCGAAGAGCTAGCCCTAATTGCGGATGAACTGGGCAATTTTCCCTTGGTCGGTTTCTTTGCCAATGGTGAAATTTCGAACAACCGGGTTTATGGTTATACTGGCGTCCTGACGCTGTTTCTTTAGACGGAGGTTCTTCTGGTCCGTCTCTTTGTTGCTCTCTCCGTGCCATCTGATATTAGTGGACGCCTATCCGCCATGGCGGGTGGCTTGCCCGGTGCCCGTTGGATGCGCGACGAAAATTTCCACCTGACACTGCGCTTCATTGGCGATGTCGACGAAGGCGTTGCCGACGACGTCGATGGTGCGTTGCTGGAAATTGACGCGCCGCCATTCGAAGTTTCGATTGCCGGCATCGGCTATTTTGGAAAGGCTAAAACAGCGCGGGCGCTATGGGCCGGCGTCGACACGAGTGAACCGTTGATCCGCCTGCAGCAAAAAATTGAGTCTGCGATGCAGCGCATCGGTCTCGCGGCAGAGGAACGCAAGTACGCGCCACATATCACTCTCGCACGCCTCAAGGGTACGCCGCAGAGACGTCTTGAGAATTTCGTCGCCGACCATTGTGATTTTCGCGCCCGTCCTGTTCACGTCGAGACATTCACCCTGTATTCCAGCTTTCTCTCATCCTCGGGCGCAATCTATACGCCGGAGGTCACCTATCCTCTAAACACCGCATGAACGAGCCTTTTGAGGAATTGTTGGCGCGCGTGCACGAATCAGGCATTCCCTAAAATGATGCTAGCGGAAACGACTGAGAGATTAGCTGAAAATGTCCGCTGATGAATTCTATAACGGATCAAAGAGAGTCATCGTGCCCATGGGGTTTTGTTACCCCGAGGTCGATGCCAAGGGCGGGGACGAACTACCCCGTCCCGAATGCGCCTCGGAATGGCACCCCCCACTCCTCGCCGCCTTGCCCAATGTCCAACTGATCTTGCTGATCGGTCAGTACGCACAGCGGCGATATCTCGCGAAGTCCCGCGAGAAGACACTCACAGAAACCGGGCGACATCGGCGGAATTATGTCTGGGTCAAGAAGAACCCCAAG
>CAXGSZ010000531.1:0-2309 GCA_964012455.1 uncultured Alphaproteobacteria bacterium | reverse complement strand
AGTTTCGATGGGGATTAGTGACTTCGCGCGCACTTTCTCAAGCGGCAAGCGCTTCGGAAATGTTGATCCGTCTTTCAGGTTCTGCATGTGGTTTCCTGTGCGTGCTCGAGCGGCGATCTACCGTTTCTAATGAAGGGTGTGAAATTTTGAGGCGCGGCGTGTTTGAGATCGAACGGACGGAGCCGCAGATCGGTGCGATAATTACGGGCGTCGACGTGCGGCAATTGTCCGACGTGGATTTTCACGAAATCTACCGGGCCTGGCTCGATCGCAATGTGATATGCGTGTGCGGGCAATCTCTCAAGGTCGAGGAGTTCTTTGCCTACAGCAGACGCTTCGGCCAGCTTCACGAACACCCGTCGAAGAACACCCCACATCCGGAACATCCAGCTCTCACTGTACTCGGCATCGACAAGTTCAACGCGAACGGTTCGCTGAACCGGGCCGTCTATGCGCGAGGTGGCGAGAACTGGCACACGGACGGCGCGTACGATGAGGTTCCCTTCAAGGCGACACAGTTGTTCGCCCTCGCTGTCCCCAGTCGTGGCGGCGACACGCTGTTCTCCAGTATGTACGCGGCCTATGATGCTCTGCCGCAGTGGTTGCGGGACAGGATTGGCACGCGGCGTGGGGCATTCACCTATGCCGGGCGCAGCTCGATGTCGGCGCAGCTACTCAATCCGGAAGATCGAGACTGGACGCCGGTTATGCACCCGATCCTGCGTACTCATCCGGAGACGGAACGCGTCGGGCTTTATTTCGACCCTGGAAAGATCGTTGCGATCGAAGGCCTGGAGCCGGTTGAGAGTGACGATCTGATCGAGGAGTTGGCTGGATACATGATCCAGCCGGAAGGCTGCTACCGTCACGAGTGGCGCAGGGGCGACATCGTCATTTGTGACAACCGCTGTACCTATCACAAGGCGGCGGCGGATTATCCGCCTGACGAGGACCGCGTACATTGGCGGGTCTCTATCAAACCGGAAGGAGAGGCAGTGCATGGAGGTCATTGAACCGTGCATCCTGCCGGAAGGTATCACCTCCCGTTTCGTCGACGACGTTAACGGCATGTGCGTGCATATCCTCGAAGCGGGAGAAGCTGATCGGCCGCTGCTACTCTTACTGCATGGGTTCCCGGAATTGGCCTTCAGCTGGCGCAAGGTGATGGCGGAATTGGCGGCGGTGGGGTATCGCGTGGTTGCGCCCGATCAGCGAGGGTTCGGCCGCACCATCGGCTTTACGGCTGACTACGACGCGCCGCTTGAACCTTATGGCATGTTGAACCTCTCCCGCGATGCGCTCGCGCTTGTCCGGGCGCTTGGATACGAAAAGGTTGCCGGGGTTTTTGGGCATGACTTCGGCGCTTCGGTCGCGGCGTATTGCGCGCTCATTCGACCGGATGTCTTCGCGCGCGTGGCGGTGATGAGCGGTCCCTTCAACGGACCGCCCGCCTTTTCGTTCGACACCGATGGGCACGTCCCTACATCTGCCAAGGAAGTTGATATCGTCGCGGATTTGGCCGCCCTGCCACGACCGCGCAAGCACTACCACCATTATTACTGTACGCGCGCCGCGAACGGCGACATGCAGTATTGCCCGCAAGGGGTCCACGACTTTCTCCGCGGGTACTTTCATGGCAAGAGCGCGGACTGGGCGGGGAACGACCCGCATCGCCTCGCGGCGTGGCGGGCGGCGGACATTGCGGTGATGCCGACCTATTACATAATGGAACTAGATGCTACGATGGCGGAGACGGCGGCGACCTACATGCCGTCTTCCGAGGAGATCGCCGCCTGTGATTGGCTGACGGTTGACGAGCTTGACTTCTATGCGGGGGAATTTTTGCGCACCGGGTTCCAAGGGGGCTTGAACTGGTATCGGGGCCGCTTGGACCCCGAACTTACGAATGGTCTTCGGCTTTATTCTGGGCGGACGATTGACGTGCCAGCGGTCTTCATATCGGGTGAGAAGGACTGGGGTGTATACCAACGGCCTGGTGCCATTGAGGCCATGCGGGAACACGCCTGCAGCGACATGCGGGGCGTGCATTTGGTCCCGGGCGCGGGCCATTGGGTGCAGCAGGAGCAATCCGCCGCGGTATGTGAATTATTCCAGAAATTTCTCGGAGATGGATAGGCCGTCGCATTCCATATCTCAAGCCTGGGCGGCGATCTGCCAGTCGCGGTCTTCCTTAACCAGTGGAAAGGTCTCGAAACCGCGTTGGACGGTCGCTTTGTTTTTCAAGTTCTCACAGACCCCGAAGGCAACGGCAGTATTGCCAAAAAACATGATCTTGGTGCCCCGCAAGG
>CAXGSZ010000530.1:0-2312 GCA_964012455.1 uncultured Alphaproteobacteria bacterium | reverse complement strand
TACCACATCCGCGCGGTCGTTGTGCCAGGCGAGCCGTTGCGGCGATTCCACACGCGGACCCCCGGTGTCTCGGATCTCACGCATCAATCCACCGCCGCCGTTCTGGATCACCGGCGTTCCGACATGACTTCCAATGCCGATGTACAACCGTTTGACGTCATCAAGGTTGTAACGATCGATGGGTATACCGCGAAGCAGCTGTATGCCCGGGCCAAATTCCAGGTTTCCGCCAATTTCCCTCAGTCGTGCCGCGAGTTTCGGCAGGGGAAAGTGTGCTGCGGTAGTCTCCTGCCAAGGCCTCCCCGATTGCTTAGCAGTGCTTAGCGCTTCGTCCATTTCCGCAATGTCCGCGGCCGACAGGCTCCACATCCAATCGTGCGACGACGCAAGATCGTTGCCTTTCCAGGCGGAAGCGTCGCTTATCGGGTTTCGCATGGGTGTGGCCTTCTGGATTTGTCTCGCTGTCATCCCCTTAATATAACCTATCATGCGCAATCGCGGGAACGAGCGGAGCAGCCAACATGAACGATCAGATTGAAGAGGTCCTCGCTTTCTGGTTTGAAGGCGTCGTGGATAATGAAATGCGAGAGGCGTGGTGGGTGCAGGATGACGCCTTCGGCACCGAATTTCGACGGCGGTTCGGGGAAGTCTATCGCCGTGTGTCGGCTGGTGAGTTGGAGGCCTGGAGGGAGACCCCGAGGGGTTCACTTGCTCTGGTCATCGTGCTGGACCAATTTTCACGCAATCTGAACCGAGGCAGCGCCGCTGCGTTTGCCAACGTTCCAAAAGCGCTCGCCACTGCGGAAGCGGCGATAGAAAAGGATTGGGACCGGGAATTTCGCGAACCGAATCGCGTGTTCTTCTATTTGCCGCTCGAGCACAGCGAAGATCTCGACGTCCAGCGTCGGTGTTTCGGCTTGTTTTCCGGGACCAAGATGAGAACGAAATACGCGGAGGCACATATAAAGCTTATTGAGCGTTTCGTCCGTTTCCCACATCTAAACGCTGTCCTTGGGCGCGCGAACACGCTGGAGGAGAACGAATACCTTGCCCAACCGCGCGAAGGCTTCGAGGCAGGCTAGCACACCACAATGGCGGGAACCGACAAGACACAAGCATCCGTAACGGGCGGGCCGGCGGTCATTCTTGTTGAGCCGCAGCTCGGTGAGAATATCGGATTTGCGGCTCGCGCCATGATGAATGGCGGCTTATCCGATTTGCGTATCGTAAAGCCGCGCGACGGGTGGCCCAACCCTAAGGCGGTAGCGGCGGCCTCCGGTGCGGGGTCGGTCATTGAGACGGCGCGCCTTTACAAAAGTACGGCAGAGGCGGTCGGCGATCTACAGCGCGTTTACGCGATGACCGCCCGCCCCCGCGAGATGATCAAGCCGGTAGCAACGCCGCGCGATGCGGCGTCAGAGCTGCGCCATCTGATCGATAAAGGCCATAGGGCCGGGCTTCTCTTCGGTCCTGAACGCAAGGGCCTCGACAATGACGATGTGGCGCTGGCGGATACGGTTGTCCAAGCACCGCTGAACCCCGCGCACAGTTCGATGAATCTCGGTCATGCCGTGATGGTGATTTCCTACGAATGGTTTCAGGCGGATGACGATACTCCGCGTCGTTTTCTCAACGAGGGCCGTACTGGAATTGCAACCAAGGAAGAGCTGCTGATCTTCTTCGAGCGGCTGGAGGCGGAGCTGGATGCCTGTGGGTTTTTCCACGTGGCGGAGAAACGCCCAATCATGGTGCGTAACATCCGCAACATCTTCCAGCGTGCTGAACTGACCGAGCAGGAAGTCCGCATCTTGCATGGTATTGTTTCCGGTCTCACGCGTCGAAAGTTGGGAGTAGATGAAGGCGAATCGGGGGTTTGACAATGACCCGGCTATCCCTATACTCCGCGCCGCATCCGGGAATGAGGGCTATAGAGCCACGCCCCCTGTCGCTTGCGGCGGGACGGACTACCGGAACAAAAAAAACTCCGGGTAAACCAGGGAAATTTAGCAATGTCGAAGCGACTGAGGTCGAAGTACAAGATCAATCGCCGTCTCCGCTGTAATCTTTGGGGACGGCCGAAAAGCCCCTACAATCGACGAGAGTACGGTCCGGGTCAGCACGGTCAGCGCCGCCGAAAGCCGTCTGATTACAGCATTCAGCTGCAAGCGAAGCAAAAGCTGAAGGGTTACTACGGCAATATTGGCGAAAAAAAATTCCACCATTATTACGAAGACGCGGAACGCCGTAAAGGCGATACTAGTGAAAATCTCATCGGGCTCCTTGAGCGTCGGCTCGACGCGGTAGTGTATCGC
>CAXGSZ010000529.1:0-2321 GCA_964012455.1 uncultured Alphaproteobacteria bacterium | reverse complement strand
ATGCCGCGGAGGCCGCTGATGCCTTCCAGTTCTTCGTCACTAAAGGGATCGTCCATATTCTTCGTCGCAAAATCGAAATTCAGCGCCTCCGACAAGAGCGCCAACCCATCGATCGGTTTCGCCAGGCCGTCGATATAGGCGTACTTATCCTCCGCGACGCTCTGCGTCTCACCGACAGTGGCGTAGATGGCGGGTGCGATGGTGATGGTATCCGGGTCGCGACCGAGGGCCTCGGCTTCAGCCCGCATCTCGCTCCTAACCTTCCGACCCTGCTCGACACTTGTGAGGATCGCAAAGATCACCTCTCCCCATTCAACAGCAAAGCGCCGGCCCCGGCCGCTTTGCCCGGCCTGGATGACCACCGGATGGCCTTGCGGCGAGGGCGGTACGGTGAATGTTCCCTTCGTCTTAAACCATTCACCATCATGCCGGGTCGCGCGCACTTTCGCAGGGTCGGCAAATATCCCTTCATCCTTGTCGAGAATGATCGCGTCCGCATCCCAGCCGCCCCACATATCAATCACCGTTCGCATCAGCTCGTCCGCGCGATCGTAGCGGCGATCGTGTTCAATTGAACCCGACGCCCCCATGTTGAAAGCTTCGGAGTCATTCAGCGAAGTCACGACGTTCCAGCCAGCCCGTCCACCAGTCATATGATCCAGCGTCATGAACGTCCGCGCGATATGGAACGGCCCGTAGTAGGTCGTCGAACAAGTCGCGGCGAGGCCCAGGCACTTAGTTCCCATCGCCATGGTCGAAAGGATGGGTACCGGGTCCATCTTCACTACGCGAACGCCGTTCCGAACCGCTTCCCCATGATCCGCTCCGTAGATATCAGGCATCGCCAGCCGGTCATCGAAGAAAGCCAGATGAAACTTCCCGTCCTCGAGCGCTCGGGCGATCCGTCCGTAATATGCCGGGGTCATAAAGTCACTCGCCGATTCTGCATGCCGCCAGGATGCCGGATAATTTGAGCAATTCTGCGCCTGCAAAAACCCCACCATGACGATCTTCCTATCCGACATAATGCTTCCTTTCGTCACCACCGTTCACAGAACGCCGTGTCGCCGGCGCCAAGCTTTAATCTAAATCAATCTCGTACACGGAAAACCGAACGGAGATGCGACAAATGGGCAAGCTCGACGGCAAGCATGTGGTGGTAACAGGGGCAAGCCGCGGGATCGGGCAGACCATCGCTGAGACGTTCGCCGCCGAGGGCGGCCGGGTCGTCTGTGCGGCGCGCACCCTGAACGAGGGTGAACACATGCTCGAAGGATCGCTCTCCCGCACCGTCCAAGGCATCCAAGACGCTGGAGGCCAGGCTACTGCGGTCGCCTGCGACATCTCCGAAGAAGAAGGCTGCGAGCAGCTGTTGGAAGCCGCGCGAACCGCCTACGGTCCGGTCGACATCCTTGTTAATAACGCAGCCCTCAACTACTACATCCCGATCGCCGACTATCAGACCAACCGTTGGATACGCTGTTTCAAAATCAACGTTCACGCGCCTTTCATCCTCTCACGCAATGTGATGCCGGATATGAAGTCCCAAGACGGTCATTGTGCTATCGTTAACATCAGTTCTGGCGCGGCCATCGGACCAGGGCGTGGACCATACGAGGGCGTTCTGCGTCACGGCGGCACGATGTATGGTGCCACCAAGGCGGCACTCGAGCGCTTCACCCAGGGCTTAGCTGAAGAGGTGGCCAAATGCGGCAATATTGCCGTGACCGCGGTATCCCCGTCACGCGTCGTGCCGACGCCGGGCACCGTGCATCACAAGCTGGTCGAAGGTATGGACGATCCCAAGGGTGAGCCTCCGAGTTTAATGGCCCAGGCATCACTGCTACTCGCAACCGAGCCGGTCGAAAAAGTCAACGGCAGGGTGACGTATAGCCAGCAAATCCTGGGCGAATTCGGCTGGATCGATAGCCCGGTCGGCCGCGGCATCGAATCCCGCGGCTCGGGATACTCCGAAATTTAGCGCCGTTCCGCTCGCTGCAATGATGTCCGCCACCTCTCTGCCTACCGAAGCGACGGAAATTCAAGATCTTTGTCGTGAATGGCTGGCTAAATTTTCGAAAGCGCTCGTATGCAACGATGCGAGTGCAATTGCCGACCTATTCCAAGACCGGTCTCACTGGCGTGACGTGCTCGCCTTCACCTGGCATCTGACGACGGTCAACGGCGCACAGGAGTTGGCACCGTCCCTGTGCGCGGCGCAGATCGCGACACGAGCAACGGGATTCGCATTAGACGCCGAGCGAACGCCCCCCCGACGAGTCACCCGCGCCGGGGAGGAATGCCTGGAGGCGATCTTCCAA
>CAXGSZ010000528.1:0-2331 GCA_964012455.1 uncultured Alphaproteobacteria bacterium | reverse complement strand
TCGGCGCACTCTTGTTCGCCGCGTTGCTGTCGGTAGTGGATGGTGAACCGAGATAGCCACCGACTGCCGTCCCGATGGCGAAGAAAACGATCAAGGTCAAATATGCATGTCGTTTTCTGAGAAAGAGCCGGTCAATACCGAGAGGAAGCGGTCGTCCTTTAGGCGCGACAACTGGTGGATAACGCGGTTTCGAGCGTTCGATCTTTCTGTACCGGTTGTCAGACATTGTGGATCCGTTGCGCCATCCGGGCGTGCGGCTCAGGGTTTCATCGTGAATCGTGTGGGTCCGAGCAATTGCGGTAACAGTGGCCTCACCCGGTCGATCCATGCACAGAGCATCGGTCGGGTCTCACGTGGGTCGATTATGTCGTGAGCAGAGAATGACTCCGCACGAGGAAACGGTGAAAGGCGGGCCGCCATCATTTCCTCGAGCTCGCGCCGCTTTGCCTCAGGGTCTTCGGCAGCCTCGATTTCACGACCAAAGGCTACCGCGACACCACCCTCCAGCGGCAACGCTCCCATTTCCGCCGAAGGCCACAACAAAACGTAGGCATTATTGCCGTAATGCGCTGCCGCAGCGACTCCATAGGATTTCTTCACCACGACGGACGCCCATGGCACCGTGCAGTCGGAAACCGCCAAGACTGCCGCGGTACCGAATTTGATCGTGCCTTCTTTTTCGGCCTCACTACCGATCATGAAGCCCGGCTCATCAATCAGTGCGATAATTGGTATATGGAATGTTTCGCATGTCTCTACGAACTTCCGAACTTTCTGTGCGCCGGCGGCGGTCATCGATCCCGCATAATATCGACAGTCGTTCCCAAAAATTCCGACAGACTGTCCATTGAGCCGGGCAAACCCTACGATCTGTCCGGGGCCATATACACGGCCCAATTCAAAGAAACTGTCTTGGTCGACCACCATCGATATTAACTTTCGCATATCATATGGTTTGCGCCGGTCCCGCGGAACAATGGTCGCGAGTTCCTCTTCCACTCGGTCCGCGGGATCTCCGATATTGATGTAGGGAGTAAGTTCCCAGGCACTTCGGGGCATATAGCTCAAGAAACGCCGGACTTGCGCAAACGCCTCGGTTTCATCTTTCGCCACAATGTCGGCGACACCATTCCGGGCATGTATTTTTGCGCCGCCGAGTTCCTCCTTGGAAAGGTTCTCTCCAAGGGCTCGCGCGACGACCGCAGGGCCTGCAACGAGCACCTGTGCGTTCTCGCGCGTCATAACGCAAAAATGCGAGGCTACGAGTCTGGAGGCCGGCAAGCCTGCCACGGGGCCAAGGGCGGCTGTGGCAACTGGAATACATCCCATGGTTCGCGCAACTGACTGAAAACGCCGCGGTTCATAGACTGGTGAGCCGACCGTCGCTGGAACGCCTTTCTCGCCGCCTGCTCCGGTTACGCTGCCGCCACCGCCCTCATGCAATCGCACGAGGGGCATTCGGTATTTGAGGGCAACATCTTCCGCATAGATGCTTTTGCGCAGTCCCGCAGCATTCGGCGAACCGCCTTTTAGAGTGAAGTCCTCACCCCCGACTACGCAATCGCGGTCATCAACTTTACCGAAACCGAGTATGAAATTCGCGGGCAAAAATTCTGTTATTTCACCGTTCTCATCGCGATAGGTGCTGCCGGCGCCCATGCCGATCTCCTGGAATGATCCTTCGTCGAGCAACCCGTTGATACGTTCGCGGATTGTCATCCGACCCTTGGCATGCTGGCGCGCCACACCGTCGGTGCCGCCGAGTTGTTTTGCCAACTCCCGCTTTCGATGGACCTCTGCGATTTCCTTTTCCCACGCCATGCCTATTTGTTCGCTCCATTTCGGACTATCGATTGCGCGGCGACTCTACTGGTGCCCCTATGGTGTAACCAGTTGTTTTCGTCGAGATGTCTTAAAAGATTCGTCAAATAATCCGAACCGGAGTATTGACCCTCCCCCGTAAATGCCCCGAATATCTCGCCAGGCAGGAGGGAATTCGGAAATCGAATGTCGGACTCGGGAAAAGACCTACGGAAATTGATCGCGATTGTCGCGGACGGACAAAGCCTTTCTGAAGCACAGGCGTCCGAAGCCTTTGACGTAATAATGTCAGGCGAGGCGACACCGTCGCAGATCGGCGGGTTTCTTATGGCCTTGCGTGTCCATGGAGAAACCGTCGATGAGATAACCGGAGCTGCCCGGATTATGCGGGCGAAGATGCAACCGGTTAACGCGCCAGATGATGCCATCGACGTTGTCGGCACTGGCGGAGACGGCGTGGGCACGCAGAATATTTCAACTGCGACGGCTTTGGTTGTGGCCGGCCGCGGC
>CAXGSZ010000527.1:0-2338 GCA_964012455.1 uncultured Alphaproteobacteria bacterium | reverse complement strand
CATCATGGCGCCGGTAAATCCAGGATTAAAATCCTTGTTGGCCGGCGTCGTTGGCACCAGTTCGGGCACCGGGCAATAATTCGCAAGGGCCCAGCTGCCGCCGGATGCCGTACCGACGATATCGAATAGCGTCTTCCGCTCAAGGCCCAGTGCATCGCCGAGATTGAACGCTTCGCTTAGACCAATCATGTTGATCGCCAACAGCATGTTGTTGCACGCTTTCGCCGCCTGTCCTGCACCAGGACCACCGGCGAGAAAGATATTCTTGCCCATCACATCCAGGATCGGTTTCGCCCGTGCGAACACCTCAGGCGACCCACCGCACATGAATGTCAACGTGCCGGCCTCAGCACCGGTCACGCCGCCCGAGACGGGCGCATCGAGCATATCGTATCCGGCCTCCTTGGCCGCCGCATGCATGGCGCGCGACGTTGCGACATCGATGGTCGAGGAATCAATCAGCAACGTCCCCTCCTCAATGCTGGCAAGGACCTCACCCACTCCAGTGTAAACGTCGCTGACATGCGCGCCGGCCGGCAGCATCGTTACCACTGCGTCGACCCCGCTGGCGGCATCCCCCGGACTCGTGGCCTGTGCGGCGCCAGCATTTACAACCCGGCTCAATGTCTGGCCGACGAGATCAAAGGCCTTTACGTCGTGTCCGCCCTTGATCAGGTTCCGCGCCATCGGCCCGCCCATGTTGCCCACGCCGATGAAACCAATTTTCGCCATATTTTCCCCCTTCGAGCCGGCCGTTTTAACGCGGCAGTTATTCCTTCATTTATTTTAGAAGCCCCATTCTTTGTAGGCAAAGCCCAAACCACTCGCTTTACTCCGGGAACGTAAGGTCTTTCTCGCCAAGCGGTCGGAAAAAGGCCTCCACATTCTCGGTTGTCAATTCAACGAGCGTCTCCGGACGCCACTTCGGGGTCATGTCCTTGTCGATCACCACTGCGCGGACGCCTTCAAAGAAATCGCCTCCTTCCATCAAACGCTGTGTCATTCGGTATTCCATAATCATACAGGCATCGAAAGTGATCTCGGCGCCTTCGCGCAGTTGGCGGAACGATATCTTCTGACTGGTCGGTGACTTCCCAGCCAATATACTCAGCTGCTTTTGAGCCCACTCACTCCCCTCGGCTGCCAAGGCGCTTTCGATTGCCTCAACGGAATCGGGGGAGAAACAGCGATCAATCGCCTCCCGAATTTCCGCGAGCGGCGCCGCTCCGGGGTCGGTGGAGAATTCTTGTAGAGCGTCGCGAATTTCCATTCCGTCACGGAGTACGGTGACCAACGCTTCATGACGGTCGTTCGGCACATAAGCATCGCAAATTTCCGCATGGACGCAGTCCGCTGCCATCAACCTAGCGCCAGTCATCGCCAGGTACATGCCAATCTCGCCTGGCAACCGCGGCAGGAACCAACTGCCACCGACATCCGGGAACAGGCCAATGCCCGTTTCCGGCATGGCAAAAATTGTATTGTCAGCGGCGATCCGTGTATGCGCATGGACAGACAGACCGACACCACCGCCCATCGTGATCCCATCCATAATCGCGATATACGGCTTCGGATAATTATGAATTCGGCGGTTCAGGCGATACTCCTCGCGAAAAAAATCCTGGGTAATCTGGCTCCGCGGCCCACCATCGTAGAGTTTCTGGACATCTCCCCCGGCACAGAACGCCTTGTCACCTGCGCCGCGCACCACAACCGCGCGCACGCTGTCGTCCGTTTCCCATGCCTCCAATTGTGGATCGAACACCCGCACCATATCGAGCGTTAACGCGTTCAATGCATGCGTGCGATTGAGCGTGACTTCCGCGATGCCGTCCCGCACATTGAATAGGATTTCTGAGTCGCTTTTCATGAATCGAGCAGCTTGCGCGAAATGATCAGGCGCATGATCTCGTTCGTGCCTTCCAATATCTGATGAACCCGCACGTCGCGTAGGTGGCGTTCGATTGGGTATTCTTTAATGTAGCCGTAGCCGCCGTGAAGCTGCAGAGCATCGTTACAGACCTTGAAACCGACGTCGGTCGCGAACCGCTTGGCCATGGAGGCATGCATTGTTGCATCGGGATGACCGGCATCGAGGCTCGCCGCCGCCCGCCACACCATCAGACGCGCCGCCTCAAGTTCTGTTGCCATGTCGGCGAGTTTAAACTGCAGGGCCTGAAAGTCGGCAAGACGTTGGCCGAACTGCTTGCGTTCCTGCATGTAGTCGCGCGCCAGTTCGAGACATTTACGCGCCGCACCGATGGAGCATGACGCTATGTTGATCCGTCCGCCGTCGAGTCCCATCATCGCGATCTTGAAGCCATCACCTTCCTCGCCA
>CAXGSZ010000526.1:0-2345 GCA_964012455.1 uncultured Alphaproteobacteria bacterium | reverse complement strand
GGTTGCGGCCACCTTCTGGACAAACGCCCTACCTGCTTCGGTACTGGTGTCGACGGAGATGGAGCGCTTATTGAAGTTGATGTTGTAGAAATATGTTCGACCGATGGGCCGCGACAGGTCGCCGTTCAGCGGCTCTAGCTTGATCACATCGGCCCCGAGATCGCCGAGCAATCGGCCGCCGGTCGGCCCGGCGATGAGGTTGGTGATCTCCAACACTCGGATGCCATCCAGCGGTAACGGGTCCAAGCCTTCGGCCGCCGGCACCTCCATCGGCTGGGGTTCGGGATAGTCCGGCGGTAAATCCGTGTAGGCGTCCACGATATCCGGCCGAGGGCCTTTGACCTTTCCAGGCGTGCCGCTCAATTTGATCGGTACACCCATCTGTGCGATCTCGCCGACGGCCGGATCGTCGAATGTCAGGACCATCTCGTTGTGCAGGATCTGCGGGTCATCCATTCCTTCTTCGGTCAGCCGTGCAGGTGCGAAAGGAACGTCGGCGGCCACGAACTCGCCGGCCCATTCCTCGAAAGGCCGCGTCTTGATGATGCGCGCAATGGTCGAGCGCAACTCCATCTCAGCGTCCTCCTCACCACCCCTCCCTAGGTCGAAGCGGTCTTCTTGGATCAATTCGCCGATCCCAATGATTTCGGCGGCAATCGCCATAAAACGAGTATGAACGCATCCGAGCTGCACCCATTTCCCATCACCGCACTCATAGACGCTGTAGAACGGCGCGCTCCCGGAAGGATGGGTCTGGAAGACGTGTTTCGGGATGTGTTCGCCGAGCACTTTCGGATGATAGAGCAAGGCCCCAGCCATCAGGGATGTCTCGACGGCGCGTCCACGGCCGGTTTCCTCACGTGCGAGAAGCGATGACGCGACGCCAAGGCAGGCAAACAGAGCGCCGCCCACGGTCGGCAGCGGATGGACGACATGAACCGGCGCGAGGCGAAAACCGGGCATACCGCCCAAAACACCCATACGCGCCAACACGAGGTCGTCTATTGGTGGTTCATCCTTTAGTGGGCCGCGCTTCCCAAACGCGGTGATCGAGCAGCTGACCAACTGGGGATTGACAGTCTTTAACCACTCTCCGTCCACTAGACACTGACATGGCCCCGACGGCGCAAAGTCATCGACCAGAACATCGGCTCCGGCCACCAAGCGGCGAAACAGGCTCGCGTTTTCCCGGTCGGCCGCGGCCGACCGGAGGTCGAGTTTCACGACTTCCTTTCCGCGGTCCCAGACGATGAACCCACCGTCGCGCATTTCCGAATCTTCCGGTTGGACAATGCGAATGACGCGGGCCCCATGATCCGCAAAGAACATTGTCGCCAATGCCGCTGCGGGTCCGGTGCCGAGATCAAGAACTGTAATACCGTCGAGTGCGCTTGCCATATTGCTTCCTGTCGATGAGCAAGATGGCGCAGCTTATCGCGGTGTCGATAGGGGCTTTGCGAGACGACCGGCAGCCTTGCGGGCCCGATACCTGCGCACGAATGCCAAACTCCAGACGTAGGAAATCCAACCGCTGAGAATTGCCCAAGGCACACAGCCAATCATCATGCTCGCGCCCGGACCTGTGAGAATCGTCCCAAACCAGCCCGCCGTCGCGCCCAAATCGCTCAAACTGACATTTTGCCACCCATCGATGAGAGACAGAAACACGCCGTATCCCGCGAGGTCGCCCGTGCGGCCGAGCAAAAGTTGTCCTGTCAGGAAGAAGAGGTAGTAAAGCGGTGGCAAGGTCAAGACGTTGGAAATCCATGTCCACGCGAGACCATTCACGAGATGGAAATCCCAGCCAAAGAACTTGCGTATGACAATCCAATTGGCGAAAACGATCGGCATTTGAATACCAACCGTCGGCGTCATCGCCCAAGCTACCCCCACCATCACACCCCGCGCCGTATGTTCGGGCTCATGTCGACTGCGCTTCAATGGAATGACAAGTCGATAGCGCAGCATGCGTTGGAAGCGCTGCCAAAGGCTGAGTTTGCGTATTTGAACCAAATCGCCGAATCCGCATTTTAGGGGCCGAAAATGTGCGCCCGGCCCACCCCGAATTCAAGCGAACTTTTTCTCTTCCGCGAAAGGAAGGGCTTTGCCAGAACGCCGAATGCACATTGCGGTAGGCCTCCATTGCCTCGATCGATACTAGACGAAGCGCGTGATTGACGAGATGCGATGTAATGAAGACCACTATAGCAAAGTCTGTGAAGAATCGAGCGTCGCGATCCGAAAGACGATACGCTTTCTTGCTGGTTTCCGTCATGTCTCCATCCCCTCCGTACGGCTTCGCTATCCGGTCTGTCCCAAGACGATCGAGATGGTGATTAGGAGCC
>CAXGSZ010000525.1:0-2345 GCA_964012455.1 uncultured Alphaproteobacteria bacterium | reverse complement strand
GTCTCAGATCGCGTCGCGGGACCGTAGAGGTAGCGAGACCCCAATTGTCATCCAGGCACCCGCGAATACGCCACGCTCCTCCTTTTTCACCTGCCATTTCAGCGACACTTTGGTGCCGTTGCCCGCCACCAAACGCACTCGAAATATCGCCATCACCGGCGTCCGGACGACCCGCTCGATCTGATGCGAGCGATGATGCAGCAACATGCGGTAATTGGGTCCCTTCAACATTGCCGCGAAGCGTTCCAAGGGACCCGTGATCTGGCGGTTGTCGGGGTGAGAAAACGCCCAAGTTTGAGCAATACCGGCATCCGTCGTGGGCGTGTCGTTGCGTTGCAGGGCGCGCAATTGAATCTCGATGACGTCGCGCGGCTCAAGCGACCGATCGGGCTGCCGCACGTCCCCCGCGATTACGCCCGGCACGACGAGCAGCAACGATGCCAGGCACCATACCGTGGACGAAAAACGTTGAATAAGCCGCAGAATCATCCCATTATCTTCCGCTGCAACGCAGACGCCGACGCGCCCAAGAACAGCAAAATCGACAACAGCCAAAGAACCCCATCCGTCGAGCCAATCACTTCACCGACATACTCGCTCGCCAACAAATCCAGGGTCCGACCAAAACCAAAGGGCACGATAAAATAAGCTATCCAGCGGCTCCAGCCCTCGGGCGGGTGACGTGCCGTCCGTATCTCGTCCATCAAGCGCGTATAACCGGCGATATCCGCCGCCAGTATTGCCACCGACAGTCGCTGAATTTGGCGCTTCGCCACGCTGTAACTCTCCCCGCTCCCATGCGCACAAAGCGAAATCTAATCTCTTTGGCCTGCGCGGGACACCCGACGGCACAAAACCGTCAAGCGGCAGCCCAATGGCAAGACTGAGCCAACGTCAGATAACGTCGCCATCGACCCAGTGCCTCCCCAGCCGGTCTTCGATCTCAATTACCCAAAGGTCCGGATCGCGTTCCGTCTGGCGAGCGATATAGGCGTTCGCATCCGCTTCGGACATCAGGGCGCCATCGAGCGCCTCAAGCCAACCGAGCTTGCCGTCGAGGTCGCGCATCTGGCTCAACACCCGGCATCCTGCCTCCAGCTGATTCATTTTAAGGATCACGATGCCGCTGTGCGGATCGCCACGCCGGACAACCACAACCGGCACTCCTTCGGCGCTGCATCGCCGCACATGTGCCTTGACCCAGAGTTCCGTCGGGAGTCGTTCTTCAACCATTTGGGCAGTCTAGCGGTAAGGGCCGGCATTGACACCCGCCCCGCCGCTCGGAACACTGCCGCCAAGCAAAAAACCTGGGAGGGCATCATGGCGGACGGTAACGGATCGAGCGACAACAGCGGCAATAAACCAGGGCGCAGCAAGGCCTGGTTCGGGCCGCCCGACCGCGACGGGTTCGTGCATCGAAGCTGGATGCGCAACCAGGGACATCCTACCCATGTGTTCGACGGCCGCCCGGTTATCGGAATCTGCAATACCTGGTCGGAATTAACGCCGTGCAACGGCCATTTTCGCGAACTCGCGGAACACGTGAAGCGCGGCGTCTACGAGATGGGCGGCTTTCCGGTTGAGTTCCCGGTGATGTCCTTGGGCGAAACGTTGATGCGCCCGACCACCATGCTGTTCCGCAATCTTGCCAGTATGGATGTCGAGGAATCGATTCGCGCCAATCCGATGGACGGCGTGGTGCTGTTGACCGGCTGTGACAAGACCACGCCGTCACTGCTCATGGGGGCGGCGAGCTGCGGATTGCCGACCATCGTCTGCTCCGGTGGTCCTATGTTGAACGGTAAGTTCCGCGACCGCGACATCGGGTCGGGCACCGCCGTCTGGGAATTCTCCGAAGCAGTGCGCGGCGGCCAGATGACCCTACAGGACTTCATGGACGCGGAGGCCGGCATGTCACGCTCCGCAGGGCATTGCATGACCATGGGCACGGCCTCGACGATGGCGTCGATGGTCGAAGCGCTGGGCATGGGGTTGCCGAGCAACGCCGCCATCCCGGCTGCGGACTCGCGCCGCAAAGTGGTGGCGCGTATGGTCGGACAGCGAATCGTCGAGATGGTCAAAGAGGACCTGACCATCGACAAGATCCTGACGAAGGAGAACTTCGAGAACGCAATCACCGTGAACGGCGCCATTGGCGGCTCGACCAATGCGGTGGTCCACCTTTTGGCAATCGCGGGCCGGATCGGTGTCGACCTAAATCTTGATGATTGGGACCGCCTCGGACGGGACATGCCGTGTCTCGTCAACCTGATGCCGTCAGGCGAATTTCTGATGGAGGACTTCTTCTATGCGGGTGGGCTCCCCGCCGTAATCAAGGAGATCGG
>CAXGSZ010000524.1:0-2348 GCA_964012455.1 uncultured Alphaproteobacteria bacterium | reverse complement strand
AAGTGCGGCGGAATGGGCCGAACATCCCCAGGGCCGTGCGGTCGCATCCCTACCATTGATGGAGATTACCCGGATCGGCGACAGTCCCCCCGAAGCTTTGCCCGAAGGCTACCGCCCGCTCTCTGGTGTGAGGGTGCTGGACCTGACCCGCGTTCTTGCCGGCCCGACTTGCGCGCGTACCTTGGCTGAGCAGGGTGCGGACGTCATGAAAATCAGTGCTCCGCATATACCGTATATCAACTACCAGGAATACGATACAGGTCTCGGCAAGCTTTCCGCCCATATCGATCTACGCGAGACGGACCAGCGGGCTACTTTCTTCGATCTGGTGAAGGATTGTGACGTCTTTTCCCAAGGATATCGGCCAGGCACCCTTGCGGATCGCGGACTGTCGCCGGACGACTTGGCGAAACGGCGCCCTGGGATCGTCTGCGTTTCTCTCTCGGCGTTTGGACACGGGGGGCCCTGGGCGGCACGCCGTGGCTTTGATACTGCCGTACAGGCAGTTAGCGGGATCGTGGCGCGTCAGGGAGAACTATTCCCAGGTGCAGCGCCCGGACCGCAGTTCTATCCCGTATCAGCCATTGATTATCTGACTGGTTATCTGATGGCGTTCGGCGCGATGGTCGCATTGCGCCGGCGTGCGACGGAAGGCGGTTCCTGGCTGGTTCGGCTATCTCTAGCGCAGATCGGCCATTGGCTGCAGCAGCAGGGAGAATTGGCACCCGAGGCACTTGCCGGCGTGGGATCCGAATTTGAGCCGTCGGAAATCGAGAAATGGACGACCGTTACAGATACCCCGATGGGGCAACTGACCCATCTCGCTCCGGTCCTCGAGTTCTCCGAGACGCCCGCCCGCTGGGCTCGACCATCGGTTCCGCTTGGCCATAGTGATCCGGTCTGGCCCCCGCGCTAGCGCGTCACTTCGCTTAGCCGATGAGGCCACTGTCGTTGCGAGAAATCGCGACGATCGATGATCGTGGGATCGCGTCACCACCGACTGGTTAGTTACTGTTTCGCATTTCTCCCGGGTGCTAAATGCCGACGAAAAGCGTCTGACGGTCGGGGTTCTAGGCAAGGCTGGTGACCTCGCATTTCTTGGGACCGACGAGGAATGTTTGATCTCGCCGGTCAGCGGCCAGACCTTGATGCTTAAGTGAATTCAGGGCCGTTGTGCTCAACACGCAAGCTGTCACTTCGAGGAGGCCACACCGGTGCGGAGAACATCGTGCCGTGACAGTGAGTTCGCCGCCAGATAGGCAAAGTCGGTTTCTTCGGCTTTCCACCGGCGCCTTATGCTTACGGCGTTAATCGAATATTGGGTCATACCTGTTGTTCAAATGCGGGAGTATAACGAATTCCCAGCTGTCGCCGAGACCATATCATCAGCGTTGTGACGAGATTTTGTGAGATCGGCGTCATGGTTGTCACGCTGTCCACAATTTTCCATGTAGAGGCTTTGTCTTGAGCCTGGTTTGGATTGCTATCCCTAGGTAAAAAGCTAGATTCTGCACATGAGCACGGCATCATCGGAGTGGGAGCCGCACCATGGAGAGCAAGACATTATTTGAGAATATTTGGGACAGGCATGTGATCGCCGAGCGCGAGGGTGGACAGTCGCTGGTTTATATCGACCGCCATCTTTGCCACGACGGGTCGTTTAACGCTTTTGGACAATTACGCGAGCATGGTCGGGACGTCCGCAGGCCGTCACAGACCTTCGCCACGCCGGATCACTACACGCCAACGCGATCGGCCGATCTTCGGGATGTTCCGGATGCGCGTGCGCATGAGATTTCGACCGCAATCGATAAGAATTGCGCAGAATTCGGTGTGACCCTATTCCCTTGGGGCGACGATCGCCAAGGTATCGCCCATGTCGTGGGGCCGGAGCAGGGTATTACCGTGCCCGGCATTACGCTATGCTGCGGCGATAGTCATACCTCAACGCATGGTGCGCTCGGCTGCATCTCATTCGGCATCGGCGCTTCGGAAGTCGCGCATGTAATGGCCACACAGGCCATTTGGCAACGGCGGCCGAAGACGATGCGGATTACGGTCGACGGCAAGCTTGGCTTCGGGGTCTCCGGCAAGGACGTGATCATCGCCATCATCCGTCAGATCAGCGCCGCTGGCGGCACGGGCCATGCTATCGAATATGCTGGCTCTGCCATTCGCGGATTGTCGATGGAAGGCCGGCTCACGCTCTGCAATATGACGATAGAAGCCGGTTCTCGGATTGGCATGGTGGCCCCCGATGATGTCACGCTCGACTATGTAGAGGGGCGTCCCTATGCCCCGAAAGGTGCTGCTTGGGAGAAAGCCGTGTCGTTCTGGCGGTCACTTCC
>CAXGSZ010000523.1:0-2362 GCA_964012455.1 uncultured Alphaproteobacteria bacterium | reverse complement strand
GGGCGCGTGCAACGGCAAAATGACAACCGCACTGCCATCCCGGATTTTTGTAGTAATCGCCGCTGCATAGGCGCACATCATCAGAGGAGATGGCACGAGACTGTAATTCGAGAAATGGTGCTCCGCGAACCATACGCGACTGAAGCCGAGTTCCTCCGCTTTCCTGGTATGATCCAAGGCTTCCTGAATCAGATCGTGAGAATTTTTAGATCGATCGCGATGTTGCAAAAGATTGAATAATCCAAAATCCATTACTCAGCTTTCCTCTCAAATCCAACAGGGTTTCGCAGTCATATAGGCCAAGCCTGCAGAAAAGCTTGTATCCGCTCGCCAGCACCCTCTATCCCTATCATGAAAGAGGAGAAAGCCCGTGAGTGCTGACAATCTTACCATAGAACGCGACGACTCCATCGCCATATTGACCTTCAACCGGCCGGAGGTTTTGAACGCATTCAACAATTCTTTGATGAAGCAAACACTGGAGGAAGTGGCAAAGCTCAACGCGGACGATACCGTAAGGGCGATCGTCGTCCGAGGTGCCGGCCGAACATTCTCTCCCGGGTTTGATTTGAAAGCGTCGGCAGATCGCAAGATGGAAGGTGTTCAGGACTGGGAACGTCAGATGAAGCTGCAGTTCGATTTCATTATGCAGTTTTGGTATTCCCCGAAACCTACAATTGCAGCGGTGCATGGCTATTGTATCGCGGGCGCGTTTGAACTTGCGCTCGCTTGCGACGTTACAATCGCGGCGCAGAACACACGATTAGGTGAGCCGGAGGTTCGTTTTGGCACAGGCATCGTCGCAATGCTTCTGCCCTGGGTGACCGGACCAAAGCAGGCCAAGGAACTCCTGCTGACTGGCGAGGACAAGTTATCGGCCGACGATGCACTGCGTATTGGTATTGTGAACCAAGTGGTCCCCGACGGTGAGGTATTCGATACGGCTATGTCGGTCGCGAAGTCGATGGCGAACGCTGCGGAGCGGTCAGTCACATTTACCAAACGCGCCATCAATGAAACTTATGAAACGATGGGCTTCGGACGGGCGCTTCGCGCCTCTCTCGATCTTGACGTTTTGCTGAACGCCGCAACGGATCCCGTAAAGGAAGAATTCAACCGTATTCGCAGGGAAGATGGGCTGGCAGCCGCAATTGCCTGGCGCGACGCACGTTTCGATACGCCGTGAACTCTTGGTATCAACACGTCAACTAGAGAGCTTCGACAAACTCTTTGGTGGCTGCCAACACCGCATCCTTTTGATCACGATGCGGCGCGTGCCCGCACTCACCGAGTATCAATCGGCCTACACGGCCGCCACTGCCAGAATCGATGCGGTTGACCTGATCCAGTGTACCGTATTCATCCCCTTCACCTTGCACGACCAACGCTGGGCATGTGATTTGCGGCAGGTATTCCTCAATATTCCAATCAATGAATTCCGGCAGCTGCCAGGCGGCGTTCCAACCGTAGAAACTCGCATCCGGATCTGCGTGATGCCGGCCAAGCCGGTGGCGCAGATCGTCCGATGATTCATAAACTTTTTGGATTGCGGCGATGCTGTCCACGCTCACTTGTTCGGTAAAGACGTGTGGTGCCTCGACAATTAATCCCAAGGCATTCGCAGGATAGCTCCCCGCATAAATCAGTGCGATCGATGCGCCATCGCTATGGCCAAACAGAACCGAGGATTCAACCTCCAGCGCCTCCAGAAGTGGCGGCAGTTCTTCCAAAGCGGCGTGATGCATATAGTCGACGGAAAATGCTTCTTTCCGCACTGACGAGCGGCCATAACCGTAGCGCGAATACACCAGAACGTCCCCGCCGGTTGCTTCTCCTACGGCCTCCGGGAAATCACGCCATGTCGAGACGCTGCCAAGACCTTCATGCAGCATCAAAATGACCGGCGCTTCGTGCCCAGCACCTCGAACCCAGCGGTATTCGATATCTCGCCCGCCGAGACGGATAGTTTCAGACTTCGCTACCAAGGCGCTCAGTCTTCGCCGTTTCGCCAAGCCTCGGTATCGAAGGCGACATGCGAGCCAAAATAGTGGACAACTCTATCGAGAGAGGAAACCTCGGAGGGGGTATAAGTCTTGGTCGGGCCTTCAAGCCAAAGTGCTCCTTCACGCTCTTCAACCCAGGCGTCTGCGGACTGCAGCGTGCTTTGGCGTTGAATGACATCGTAAATATAGTAGTGATGGGGAACGATCACTTTCGGCTTCAAACGGTCGATCACATGCTCCACCATGTCCCATTGCATGACATGACGTGAGCTGTCGATCGGCAGCAAGGCGATATCGATTTCACCGAGCATGTCCCAGACCTCGTCCGACGGATTATGACGATTGTCGCCCCAATCGAC
>CAXGSZ010000522.1:0-2365 GCA_964012455.1 uncultured Alphaproteobacteria bacterium | reverse complement strand
CGGGTTTCTCGTTGATCGGCTCGGGCCACGTCGTGTGTTGCTGGTTGGCCTCGCCCTGATTTCGGGTGCGGTTTTGCTGATGGGCTTCGTGCCCTCGTATTGGATGTTGTTGGTGCTGGCAGTGTTCGCCGGTCTCGGGAATAGCGTTTTCCATCCTGCCGATTACGCTATTCTGGCCGGTTCGATCCGTGAGAAGCGGCTTGGCCGCGCATACTCCATGCACACGTTCTCGGGTTTTCTCGGTGGCGCGTGCGCACCGGTTGGCATGTTGGCCCTCGCGGCCTACTCCGACTGGCGTACGGCGTTGATCGTTGCCGGCGCCGTGGGGCTCGTCATGCTCGTCGTGATGGCATCCCGCCGGGAGGTGCTTGTTGGAGAAGGCGGTAGCGAGTCAAAAAGTGCCCCGGCCGCAAGCGGCGGAATAGCCCTTCTTCTCACGCCGCCCGTTCTCTTGTTCCTTACTTTCTTTACGCTCTATGGGATGGCCAGCGGCGGTCTCCTCGCCTTCACGGTCAGCGGCTTGATCAATTTGCATGGTGTGGCACTGGAGACGGCGAATACCGCGCTCACCGGGCATTTGTTTGGTGTTGTCGGCGGTATCCTGCTTGCCGGGGTCATCGCCGACCGTTTCCCGAAACATATGATAACGGCGGCCGGCGCGCTCTTCCTCGCTGCCGTCGCATCCGCATTACCGGTCCTCGGCGCACCGCCGGTCATCGTCCTGATTGCAATCATGACAATGGCCGGTGTTGGGCTTGGTGCGGTTTTGCCGCCGCGTGACTTGATGCTGAAAGCGCTGACACCGGCGGGCCAGACCGGCAAGGTATTTGGGTTTGTATTTGTAGGATACTCTCTGGGCGTCAGTGTATCCCCGTTGCTGCTCGGCGCCTTCCTCGATGCCGGCATGCCGGCGCTGGTGTTCCTCGGCTCTGCCGGGTTTGCGGCGCTCTCATTGATTGCGATCTACGCGGCCTACGTGTCGTCGCCGAAGGGAACTTAGTTTCGCAGGTTCTTGCGGGCTTCTTCCGGATCCCAATGCAAGAAATCCGGTCCTAGCTGATCGAGTGACGGACAGCCGATCTGTTTCAGATTGACCTCAATCTCCTGCCGCACGATGTCCACCGCCTTCGCTGCGCCGGCCTGACCGCCGGCAATGCAGCCATACAGGGTCGGGCGTCCCATGAAGATGAACTTCGCTCCCATGCAGAGTGCAATGATAATGTCCGCGCCGCGCCGAATGCCACCGTCCAACATCAGTGTCATGCGGTCTCCGACCGCAGCGTCGATGGCGGGCAAGACATCCAGTGGAGACGGTGCCCGGTCTAGTTGCCGAGCGCCATGATTGGAGATCATTAATCCGTCGACACCGACATCCGCTGCACGCATGGCATCATCGACCCGCATGACCCCTTTGAGGACGAGATTCCCGGACCAAAGCTTGCGGAAATGCTCGATGTCCTTCCAAGTGAGCGGTCCCGGAAACTGGTCCGCGACGAATTCACCGATGTCGTGCGCACCGGACCCTGGAGGGGCGTATTTCTCCCAGTTTGAAAGCATCGCAAGGCCGTGGGTCATGTAGTCTTTCAGCCATAATGGACGGCGCAGCGCGTCGAACTTGCATTCCCAGGAAAGCCGGAGCGGCCGGCCGAAACCATTTCGCTTGTTGCGCTCCCGGTTGCCGCTCGCGGGTACGTCGACGGTGATCACGAGGGTCTGGAACCCTAGATCCGCTGCACGTTTCACTTGGTCTTCCGAGATTGAGCGGTCCTTGGCGGTGTAAAGCTGGTACCAGCCATGATCCGGAGCCTCACGCGCCAGGTCTTCCATCTTCGCAGTGGCTGCGCCGGACATGATGAAGGGGATGTTCGCATCGCGCGCCGCCCGTGCCAGCATCAGGTCGCCGCCGTGGCGATAATTTGAGATGCCGCCGGTAGGCGCGATGCCATAGGCACTGGAATAGGTGCGGCCGAACAGCTCCGTCTCCTGATTGATGGCTGAAATATCGACCAAGTAGCGCGGGACCAGGGCACGGTTGCGAAACGCGTTTTCGTTTCGGGCGAGCCCGGCTTCGTCTTCCGAGCCACCTTCGATGAAGTCATAGATGATCTTCGGCACGCGCTTTTTCGCAATCTTCCGAAGATCGTCCAAATTGATGCAGTCGTCGACCTTCATGCCTCTAATCCCTGTTATCAAAAAGCTGGCGCGGTTATTCGGAATCTATGCCAGTTCGGATTTCGGACGAGTGTCCTGATGCAGGAAGAGTCCGAGACGGCGGTATCAGCCGCCGCCGCTCTCGCTAGAGTTCTCCACGACGAGCCACAAAGCGTGAATTATACCCGGAACAAAGAAGAAAATAGTCAGGATC
>CAXGSZ010000521.1:0-2387 GCA_964012455.1 uncultured Alphaproteobacteria bacterium | reverse complement strand
CAACGCCTTGGCCACCGCGGAGAGCAGTAGCATCGACTTCATCCGAAAGCTGATCAGCTACGACACGACGAGCCGGAACTCGAATCTCGAGATTATTCATTATATTCGGGACTATCTTGACGGTTTGGGGATCGAATCCCTTCTCGTGCCGGATGAGACCGGCACCAAGGCAAATCTATACGCGACACTTGGCCCACAGGACAAACCCGGCATCATACTTTCAGGGCACACCGACGTCGTGCCCATCGACGGTCAGGATTGGCATACCGACCCGTTCAACCTGCAAGCGGAGGACGGAAAGCTCTATGGTCGCGGCACCTGCGACATGAAGAGTTTCGTCGCGATCTGCCTTGCCTACGCGCCGAAGTTCCTTGAGCGCGGTCTTAATATTCCGATCCACTTGGCTTTCAGCTACGACGAAGAAGTGGGTTGCATCGGTGTCCGCGGCCTGACCGCCAAGCTGGCCAATGAGATTCAGCCGAAACCCATGATGTGCATTGTCGGCGAGCCGACCTCGATGGCGGTGATTATCGGGCACAAAGGGAAACATAGTTACGAATGCCATGTCCACGGCCTTGAGGCGCACTCGAGCTTAGCGCCGCAGGGGGTCAACGCCGTCGAATACGCGGCCGAGTTCATCACGCATTTAAAGGGCATGGCGCGGCGCATCCGCAAGGAAGGACCGTTCGACGACCTTTACGATGTAAGCCACACAACGGTGCATACCGGGGTCGTCAACGGGGGAACGGCACTCAATATCGTACCGAAAGATTGCCGGTTCGAATTCGAGTTCCGCTGCATCGCCGGACACGATGGCCGCAGCCTCTACGAGGAAGCGGTGCGTTACGCGCGAGAAGAGTTGGAGCCAGAAATGAAGGCCATCGATGCCTCTACCGGCTTCTCTTTTAAAGAGTTGAGCGTCATCGAAGGGCTCGATATTGATCCCGGTGAGGAAGTAGTCACCTTGGTCAAGACACTCGCCGGTCGGAACGATCATGCGAAGGTTGCGTTCGGCACGGAAGCTGGCTTGTTCCAGCAGGATGCCGGTATTCCGACCGTGGTCTGCGGACCTGGCAGCATCGACCAGGCACACAAGCCGAATGAATTCGTGGCGATGGATCAGATTGACAAATGCCACGTCTTCTTCAATAAGCTTATGGATCACGTCTGCAAGTAATATCCCGTTGTGAATGCACCAAACACCCCGGTCGACCGCGAATACCCATCAATCGCCGCAAAGTTTGCCGACCAATTCGCCGTCGAAGTTGATGACGGTGTAACGATCGCCGCGTACGAGCTGACAAATGCACAATCGGATACACCGGTCTTGCTTTGGGGTCATGCCAACGGGTTCAGCGCCGGGAGCTACCTGCCGCTCCTCCGTCGTCTTGTCGACGGCGGATATCGCGTTTTTGCGTATGACGTCCGGGGCCAAGGCGGGTCGACCACACCACCTGAGCCATTCGCCAAGACCATCGCATTCGACCGCTTCGCAAGAGACCTTCAGCAGGTTTCAATTGCCGTACTAGCCCGTAGCCCCGGCGCCCCGATCTATTTCGCGGGGCATTCGTTCTCGGCGGCGGCGATGTACTATCTGGGTGGCGGGCTCGGCTTCGCGCCGTGGCGGGCGGTGACGACCTTCGATGCGACGCTTCGCCCCTCCAACCATGAAGACGTCATGACAACCTATTACGCGAATAGGCCATCGATGTCTCACGGGGCGATGCGCCGGCGGCGCTTTTTCGATAGTGGCAATGCTTACCTCGAAGCCATGGGCCGCCCCCGCGCCTTTGGATCTTTTGCGCGGGAAATGCTGGAAGCGCATTGCCACGCGACCCTGCGTCCCCGACAGGACGGTGCGGAAGGATGGGAACTCAGCTGTCCACCGGAAGTAGAAGCAGCGACTTATGAGGCGGTCGGACGAACGACTGCGCCTTACGACAGTTTACCGGGATTCCCGGCGCCAGCACATATGATCGGGGCGGATCCCGAGGTACCTGGCGGCAACTGGATTGGCCAGCTGCAACCCGAGTTTGCGCGTCGCCTACCCCATGGGCGCTACACCAAGATGCTCGGCCACGGCCACCTGATGCCCTTCGAGCGCCCGGCCGAATGCGCGGGAATTGTGCTGGAAATGTTACGCGGAGATTGATCGGTCACTTCGAAGCAAACTGGTCATGACGAGTTCACCCAACAAAGTTATCATAGCGGGTGCGGGCCTAGATGGGCTGGCGGCGGCGGGTTTTCTGGTCGAAGATAGTTTCGACGTCGAAATCTACGAGGAGGAAATAACACAGGGCGAAATCGGCACCGGCATTCAGCAGAGCGCGAACGCCATGTATGTGATGCGGCACCCCGGCACCGAAGAGGAATTCCGCAGTGTCGCG
>CAXGSZ010000520.1:0-2395 GCA_964012455.1 uncultured Alphaproteobacteria bacterium | reverse complement strand
GCCCGGTCCGACGTAGGTCGCGTATGCCGACCGTCCGGCGCAGGGAGATGCTTGGCGCGCCACCTACCGGCGATGATTCGCACGACGGTGTCTCCCGCTATCGGTGCCAAGTTGCTCCGCAAGCGCTTTTTTCGGCACCTCGGCGGCCTCTCCACGAGGCAGGTTGCCGAGTTGGAAGGGTCCGTAGCTGACCCGGATTAAACGAGTCACCTGGAGCCCGACGTGCTCGCATATTCGTCTCACCTCTCGGTTCTTGCCCTCACTCAAGGAGACATAAAGCCAGGCGTTAGAACGCTGTTCACGCTCCAGCCGGGCATCGATCGGCCCGTAACGCACGCCCTCGACAGTAATGCCACGCGCCATGGATGCGAGGCGGTCTTCATCAACAATACCGTGCACGCGAACCCGGTAACGGCGACGCCAACCGGTTTTGGGATGCTCCAGGCGACGCGCCACGTCGCCGTCATTGGTGAGCAACAAAAGACCCTCGCTGTTAAAATCAAGCCGTCCAACCGTCAATACTCGCGGTAGATCTGCCGGCAGCACATCAAAGATCGTCTGCCGACCTTGTGGATCGCGATTCGTCGTCAAGGTGCCCGCCGGTTTATGAAAGCGCCATAAGCGCGTTGGTTCCGCATCGCGAATTGGCTTGCCGTCGATCGTGACAACCGCACCCGGCGCAACATTGAATGCCGGGCTTTCCAGTATCTTGCCGTCAACTGCCACGCGTCCCGCCGCAACCCAGCGCTCCGCCTCGCGACGCGAGCAGAGTCCTGCGCGGGCAATGCGCTTCGCGATACGTTCTCCGTCACCGAAAGTCATTGTGTGGGTATTCCCAAATGTTGACTGTATGGTCACCGGGAAGCCGACGCAAACTTCACGCATTCATGATTTATTATCTACATACGCAGAAAATAAATCAGGTCACACACAGTTCCCAACTTAACCAGCCAAAGCAACCGTTCGTGCCGTTCCTCGCCATCACCCATTTTGCCGCCATCCTTCAAGTGTTGAAATTGCGTCGCGATGGCCCGGCCTAGACCTAAGACGGCGTCCCTAGCACAGCCTGGCCAATCGACTTGCATCTATCCGGCACTCTGCTTGACGAAGCGGTTTGCCGTCGGCAGGGTTCCGGCATGTCGGAAGAATCGTACAGTTACATGGAACTAGCCCTTGAGGTTGCGGAACGGGCGGCCGCCCGCTGCGAGGTTCCGGTCGGTGCGGTCATTGTCCAGGATGGCAAACTTCTGGTCCGCGCCGGTAACCGCGTCGAAGCCGACAACGACCCTACGGCCCATGCGGAAATCCTCGCCATCAGGGCGGCGGCGGAAATGCTCGACACACCCAGGCTCGCCGTATGCGACCTTTACGTAACCTTGGAGCCATGCGCCATGTGCGCGGCCGCCATTTCAATGGCCCGCATTCGGCGGCTCTATTTCGGCGCATACGATCCGAAAGGAGGTGGCGTCGAGAATGGTCCACGTTTTTTCGGACAACCAACCTGCCACCATGCACCTGACGTCTATGGCGGTATCGCCGAAAGCGAATGTGGCCAATTGCTAAAGGAATTTTTCCGGGAGCTCAGATCTTAGAGGAGCCAAGAATGCCGATTTTGCCAATCCCACAGGACACAGATGACTTCGCCGAGGAAACGCGCGCCGCGGTCCGACATATCCAAGAGACGCGCGGCAGCATGCCGCCTCCAAGCAGCTATCTGACCTATGCCGGTAAAGCCGGTGAGCTCTTGTCGGATCTCGTTCATCACCTTCGCTATCACACAGTACTGGATGACGCCGAAACGGAACTTGCCATTTGTACCGCAGCAAGATCCGGTGACGCCGACTATATCTGGAACGCTCATGTACGCCTTGGCCTTAAGGCAGGCACGCGTGAGGAAGCTATAAACGCCGTCGACACGTTCGGGCCGCTGGACGAACTAACCGACGACGAAACGCTGATCGTTACATTCGGGCGGGAGTTGCTCGAAGTAAAGAAGGTTGAAGACAGCACATTTGCGGCTGTTCGGGCGCGTTGGGGCGAGAAAGGCCTCTTGGAACTCACGGCATTGATGAGCGTCTATATGATGAACGCCGCCATCCTGCGTGTAATGGATCACCAGGCGGCGCCCGACGCCCGCCACCTCTCTCCTCGGCCGCCTGCAGCGGCTTAGCGAACGGTCCCTGTCGACAAATCGATCATGGTTTCAGCCACCTGTGCGAGCGTGCACCACGAAGCTTCGACATTCTTGCTAGCTTCGATATCGTCATAGTAGGTGTCGAGGAGTACGTGCTTGCAACCGAGATCTTCTAGTACGGCGAGGTCGCGGTGGACTTGTTCGGCGGTACCGTTACCCATAATACGTTCGTCGTCATCGAGAGTCGTATCGAAGAGGCGT
>CAXGSZ010000519.1:0-2396 GCA_964012455.1 uncultured Alphaproteobacteria bacterium | reverse complement strand
AACCGGTTTGTCTGCCATGGGATTTCTTCCTTTCATTTGCGGGCCAGAGGCGCTTCACTCCGCTACCAGCGTGACATAATCCTTCAATAGCAATGCGAATCCAACCCTTGCCTATGTTTAGAACTCTGATCGCGCTCTGTGTCGTTGTTGTGGCGTTGTTATTGTCCGTGCCAGGGCAACTTAGCGCCGAAATCAATATTGTGCCGCATCAAGCGGGCTATACGCTGGATATCAAGCGCACCAGCCGTGATAGCCGAGTAGCGGGTGCCAACGGCGCCATGGTCTATACCTGGGAGGAAACATGCGATGGCTGGACGGTTGAGCAACGATTTCTGCTAAACATTGTCCAGGGGAATGGAGATACGGTCCAACTGACTGCCGTTTCATCGACATGGGAGGCGAAGGACGGCGGTCGCTTGCGCTTCAATATCAAGCGTGAGCGGAATGGCGAGACAGTCGAAAAAATACGGGGAGAGGCATACCTGGATGCTGCCGAGAAATCGGGATATGCCGAGTTTGAATTACCAAAGCCGGTGCGCGTCAAGCTACCGAAAGGGACAGTGTTTCCGACGATGCACACGCTTCGCCTGATGCGTCGGGCGATGAAGGGCGTTAAGACCGACCGTCAATTCGTATTTGATGGTTCGGAACTCGAGCGGGCGAGCCTTGTCTCTGCCTTTATCCTGCCACCGAAGATGCCCAAAGAGCCAAACCCGATTCTCAAACCGCCGCTTGGGCCGCATGAGATTCGAAGTATCAATCTTGCATTTTTCGCGCCCGCCGGCGGCGCTCCTGAGCCAGCGTTCGAGATGTCGATCGCACTTCAGGATAACGGAATTGCACCGAGCCTTCTGCTGGATTACGGAGATTATGCGGTGCGTGGTACCTTGGTGCGGTTAAAGGAGTTGGATAAACCGGTCTGCTGATTGCAGGCTCATTCATAACCGCGACGGTCGGCCAGTGCAAACAAATCGGGTGGGTCAGCTTCCGACGCATCAGTCAGATCACCGACGCCAACGCCGATCAGTCGAAAGGTTCTTCCATCCGCTTCCGCTGCGAGCAGCGCTTTTGCCGCCTCGAAGATAATGTCTGCCTGTTGGGTGGGGTCCGCAAGCTTTCTAGCGCGGGTCAATTGGCGGAAATCCGACTGCTTCAACTTGACTGTAACCCCGCGCCCGGCGAGGCCCTTGTTCTGGAGACGTCGGGCAACGGTATCGCAGAGGGGAGTGATCCGGTTGACCAAGGTGTCGAGGTCGCCAATGTCTGAAGCGAATGTCGTTTCTGCGGAAATACTCTTGGTGGGTGAATTGGGCTCGACGTTCCGTGTATCTTCGCCACGGGAAAACTGATACAGTCGTTGTCCGATGGCGCCGTACCGCGCCGTGAGTTCACGTTCCTCTATATGCTGCAGTTGGCCTATTTTTGTGATCCCGTCGCGCCGCAACTTGCTCGCCAGTGATTTACCGACACCCCATAAGATGCCGACCGGACGATCGGCCAGGAAGTCGAGGGCCTCTGTGCGACCGATAACCGCAAACCCGCGTGGTTTGTCGAGGTCGGAGGCAATCTTCGCGAGGAATTTATTGTAGCTGAGGCCAATACTGGCGCTTACCCCGACGCGTTCCTCTATGCGTAGTACGAGAGACGCCAGGCGCATCGCTGCGCTGGGACCACCCGCGCTGACAGGCTCAGTTAGGTCGAGGAAGGCCTCGTCGATCGATAGAGGCTGTACCAGGGGGGTCAATTCACGCATCAGATCACGGATTTCCTCGCCGACACGCCGGTATTTCGGCATGTTCGGCCTTATTACAACGGCATCCGGGCAGGCGCGACGTGCCTTGAACATTGGCATGGCCGAACGAACACCGTAGAGCCTGGCCACGTAGCATGCGGCGGCGACGACACCGCGTTGTCCGCCCCCGATAATCACCGGTTTATCAGCGAGTTCTGGATTGTCCCGTTTTTCGACTGAGGCGTAGAAGGCGTCGCAATCGACGTGAGCGATCTTGAGGTCGTGCAGTTCCGCGTGCTCGACGATGCGGGGCGAGCCGCATTGCCAGCACCGGCCGCCATCGGGCATTACAGGGGACTCGGCGAGGCATGTGCGGCAGAGTGTCTCCGTCACAGCGCGATACCTTCTGGCCATAGACACGCGGCACCGCGGACGCCGTTTGAATTGCCAAACCGAGGCGGCCGCAATTGTGTTTTGACACGGTCGGAGAATGCCAAGTCCGACCACTGTGCCGGGATGTTTGCATAGAGCCGAGTGACGTTCGACATGCCCCTGCCAAGGACGATGAAATCCGGATCAATCACGTTAATGATCGGAGCGAACGCTCGGGCCACGCGGCTTTCGTAACGTTCCATGCTCGAGATCGACAATGTGTCGCCCTTCT
>CAXGSZ010000518.1:0-2402 GCA_964012455.1 uncultured Alphaproteobacteria bacterium | reverse complement strand
CAGGCCCTTCTCAGCCGCGAGCGTTTCCAGGGCATTTAGCCAATGACGGTAATAGGTATCACCGAGATCGAAATCAACAGCGGCTTGGGTCCGCTCGATTTCTGACGAAAGCGCCGCCGCCCATTCCACCCACTCAAAACCGCCCGCTTCATGAAGCCGAACTGTCATGGCTAAAGCCTGGACTTCCCACGGTTCCCAAAAGACCGGCTCATCACCGCCGACCGGCATTCCAGCAAAAGGGTTACTCAGGGACGGTGGCATCAGATGGGCTCCAGATGCGGTTCCCAAAGATCAATCCGGACAGAGTCCCGGTTCTCGGGATCGCCCCACAGTTCGCTACCGGCGAAACTCACGCTATATAGCCGTTGCCCTTCCCGGATACCTTCTGCATTTCGGTCCGCAAAGACATGCCCCCCGTAATCGAATGCGATCGCCCCGTTCTTACCGCACGCATAACGCGGCGCGCGGGTATGCCCGAGCGGATTGATATTCACCACCCGCACCTTGTCGCCGACACGATACCGTGGCTCGGCATCCAGCTCCATAGTCACCAAGCCGCCCTTCGAAAGAACCTTCTCCACATTCTCCGCCGCGAGGATGCGGACACCTTCCGCCCTCTCATCTGGCTTTCCAGCCTGCAATTCCGCCTCGGTCACCAATCCGGCCTCAATCAGCAATGTCTCCAGACCCGCCATCCAGTTTTGATAGTAGGTGTTCCGGAGATAATCGGCCGGGTGCTGGCGTTCACAGGCGAAACGGCCTTGGTCGAGGTTCCATTTGCCAAGAAACTCTGCTGCCACGTTCAAGACGAACGCACGGCGCTCCCACTCGGCATGAAAGACCGGTTCTTCGGTCTCCGCTTCCGGATCGATGGGTCCGAGCCCATGCATTCCGCCGAGGTCATGTCCGCCATTCATGCCGGGTCCTGCGCCGGTTCGACACCAATCATCGAATTCCGCGTTACCAGTGTCTCAAGTTTTTCGATGGACCAGTCATCGGTACCGGCGGGCCGCATCGGCAGGACGAGATAGCGCATCTCGGCCGTCGAATCCCAGACGCGCACCTCGACGTCGTCCGCCAACTCGGTTCCAAACTCCCGCAACACGCTGCGCGGATTGACAACAACGCGTGAGCGGTAGGGCGCCGCCTTGTACCAAACCGGCGGCAATCCGTGGACCGGCCACGGATAGCAGGAGCAGAGGGTACAAACGAAGACGTTGTGCACCTCCGGCGTATTCTCTGTGACCATAATATGCTCGCCCTGTCGCCCGGTGTAGCCGAGGGACGCAATCGTCTCGGTCGCATCCTCAAGCAACCGCGTCTTGAAATCCGGGTCGTTCCAGGCGTGCGCCACCACTTTCGCGCCGTTGCGCGGGCCGACTTTGTGCTCATAAACGTCGATCAGGGCATCAAGTGCAGCCGGGTCGATGAGGCCTTTCTCCACTAACAGGGATTCGGGTGCCTTTACGCGAAGTTCGATATGGCCAGGTGGGTCTGTGTGATCGTGCGGCATGGCACTAAAGCTCGTCCGAGCGCAGCACCATCATCTTTTCGACCTGCATCTCGTGCATCGTGAACGGAATACCGCCGACACCGTGACCCGATTGACGCGCCCCTGCGAACGGCATCCAATCGACACGGAATGCGGTGTGTTCGTTGACCATAACAGCCGTCGCATCGATGCGGTTATAGACGCGCATAGCTGTGTCTATATCCTTGGTCATCACCGCCGCCTGGAATGAGACCGGAAGCGAATTCGCCTGGGCGATGGCGGCGTCCAAATCGTCATAGGAATAGACGCAGATCACCGGCCCGAAGATTTCCATAGTCGATACATTGGCGTCGGCCGGAGGGTCGAGCAGGACGGTCGGCTTATAACAACTGCCGGACAGGCTCTCGCCGCCGGTAAGGCATTTCGCGCCGCCGGCGATCGCGGCCTGCACCCATTCGTCGACCCTATCGACCTCGCCCATGCGGATGAGTGGTCCAACTTCGGTATTCGCAAGTGTCGGATCGCCAACTTTCATCCCGGCGCCAAGCTCAGCCAGCTTTTCCGCCGATTTCACGGCAATACTGGAATGTGCGAAAATACGCTGCACGGAGACGCAGACTTGGCCCGCGTGGTAAAAGCCGCCCTTTGCCAGACGCGGTAAGGCGTCGCCGAGATCAGCATCCGCCGCCAGAATAACCGGAGCTGCTCCACCGTGTTCCAAAGCGCACCGCGTGCCCGAGGCCAGTTGCGAGCGTAGCATCCAACCCACACGGGCAGAGCCGATGAAGCTGAAGAACGCATTCCGCTCGTCCGTCACCAGAGCCGACGCATCTGCCAGGTCTTGCGGGACGAGGACCTGACACCACTCCTTGGGCAGACCCGCCTCGTAAAGAATTTCCACGAAGGCATA
>CAXGSZ010000517.1:0-2406 GCA_964012455.1 uncultured Alphaproteobacteria bacterium | reverse complement strand
ACACCCTTCGTCTTTTGAGAGCAAAATCCTTTCATTCTAGTAGGTTACCGCTTGACGGGTTTCCCTACCTCTGGCAGGCTCCCTCTAACTTGCGGTTTTACGATGAGTTAAGTGGCCCATATGAGAGTCGCTTCGTAGCCGCTGGTCTTAAGGGGGAAAAAGAGCCGGGGTGGCGAGCGATGACCAAGTCACAACTGATCCAACGCTTGGCGGAATTGAATCCGCACCTTTATCAGCGCGACGTCGAACGTATTGTTTCCGCCGTATTCGAAGAAATCACGGCGGCGTTGGAACGTGGTGACCGGGTGGAGTTACGCGGCTTCGGTGCGTTTTCTGTGAAGTACCGCGATGCGCGGACAGGCCGAAATCCGCGTACAGGTGAGACGGTGGAGGTTGAGCGCAAGGCCGTGCCGTTCTTTAAAACGGGTAAGCAGTTGCGCGATCTGATCAATGAGAAGGCACACTAATCCGTAAAAGCCGCTTAATGAAGAGCCTCTATTGGTGTGTCGCCGGTTCGTTTATGCTTCTTGCGATTGACTTCGCCATTTCCAATCAAGGCTTGGTAAAGCTGACATTATGGCCGCTGCCCGGTTCCATGACTGTTCCTGTTTTTATACTCGCGTTCGGCGTCTTTACGGTTAGTTTCTTCGCTGGCGGCTTTGTCGCTTGGGTCGGCGCGGGAAAGACCCGGGGTCGTGTGCGTGCGGCGGAACGTAAGGTCCGGGAAGAAGAGCGCGAAATCGCGGATTTAAAGCGCAAACTCAAAAAGGCGAAATCCACATCGGCCGAGCCGGCTAAAACTCGGGCGTTAGTCGCCGCAACGACAGACTAGACGGGAACATGGACGCTCTGCGGGAATGGCTGGTCGAAAAGACCCTGCCAGTTTGGCTGGCGCGCGGGATTGATCAGGATTTCGGCGGGTTTCACGAGAAATTGGCGTTCGACTTCACTCCGCTCGTCAATAAAGGCAAGCGGGCGATGGTGCAGGCGCGCCAGTGTTATGTTTTTGCCGGCCCGGGCGCTCATCTCAGTGGTGCGTCGGCGGCGGCCAAGGGCGGGTTCGAATTCTTGCGCACGCATTGCCGGCATCCGGACGGAGGATGGCGTCATCGGACGCAACGCAACGGCGCACCGCTTGACGATACCCGAGAACTTTACGATCAGGCATTCGTTTTATTCGCAGCCGCCTCGATGATCGTGAGATATAATGTGGATTACGCGCGGGCGGTCGCCGACGAGACCCTCGATTACCTCGAACATGATCGCAGCCACCCAGCGGGTGGCTACACGGAAGCGGTGCGCGGCGATGGTACGCTTGCAGACGGGCCGCGCCGTCAAAATCCGCATATGCATTTGTTTGAAGCTCTTTTGGCGCTGTATGACGCCACTGGTGAGGATCGATGTCTTGAGCGTGCCGCGCACCTTTTCGACTTAGTGTGCACCAGGTTCATTGTCGATGGGACACTTCGTGAGTATTTCACAGAAGACCTGGAGCCTGTGCCCGGGGAGAAAGGTCGGATTGTCGAGCCCGGTCATCATATGGAATGGGTTTGGCTGCTCCACCGGTATGCCGGGCTCTCGGACGACAGGAGCGCAGTTCAAACTGCGGAAGCCTTGTACGCATTCGCTCTTGCACGCGGCTATGACATCCGATCGGGCGGTGTTGTCGATGAAGTGACGGACGGTGGCCAAGCCATCAAGGAGAGTCGTCGTCTCTGGCCGCAGACCGAGGCGCTGAAGGGCCATGTAGCCCGCTATCGCTATACGGGTGATGCCAGTACGCTCGTTCGAGTTGAAAAAGGTGTCGCGTTGCTGCTACAGCAACATTTGAATGAAACGGCTGGGGGATGGCGTGAACATCTGGATTCGGACGGGATAAATTTCTACGGTTCGTATCCTGCTTCAACACTCTACCATTTGGCGTTTGCGGTTGCTGAGTTGGAACAACTTCACCAAGCTTTGGGAAAGTAGGCGGTATGAAAGCTTCCGAGCGCATTTTTGTCGCCCTTGATTTAACGGATGTCGAGGCGGCACGGCTGCTCGCCCGAAAACTCACCGGTCGCGTCGGTGGATTTAAGCTCGGCCTCGAATTTTTTGCCGCGAACGGTCCCGACGCAGTACGGGCGATTGTGGATTCGGGGTTAAAGGTATTTCTGGATCTCAAGTTTCACGACATTCCCAATACGGTCGCTGGTGCCGTTCGTTCCGCGACGGCGACCGGTGCATCCATCCTGAATGTGCATGCCTCGGGTGGCCTTGACATGATGCGCGCGGCGGCCGAAGCGGCGACGGAGGGGGCGGCCATGCACGGCGTCGAGCGTCCAATCGTTGCGGCGGTGACGGTTTTGACGAGTATGGATGAAGGCGATCTTGAGGCCGTCGGGCAACCAACGCGACCTCACGACC
>CAXGSZ010000516.1:0-2418 GCA_964012455.1 uncultured Alphaproteobacteria bacterium | reverse complement strand
CTGGCGCTATGCCCGACGCATTGCCATCGGCCTGGCGAAACTCGGCGTTGAGAAAGGCGAGGTCGTTTCCTATCAGCTTCCGAACTGGTGGGAGTTCACCGCACTGCATCTTGCTTGTCTCCACATCGGGGCAATCACCAATCCGGTCATGCCGATTTTTCGTCAGCGCGAACTGTCCTTCATGCTCGATTATGCAGAGAGCAAGGTCTTCATCGCACCGAAGACCTTCCGTAACTACGACCATCAGGCAATGATCGAAGAGCTTCGGCCCGCTCTCCCCAAGCTCGAGCATGTCTTTATTCTGGACGGCGAGGGCGACGCGTCTTTTGAAACGTATTTCCTGGAGCGTCGTTGGGAAGAAGAAGTCGACGCGGAGGCGTTCTTCGTCGCGCGCCGACCCGACCCTAACGACATCATCGAGATCCTCTATACGTCCGGCACGTCTGGCGTGCCGAAGGGCGTCCTGCATACGAGTAACACCTTGCTGAGTCTTGCCGACACAGGCCGCGAGTGGCTTGGGCTGACACCGGACGACGTCGTCTTCATGCCATCGCCGATGGCGCACCAGACCGGCTTCGTCTACGGCATGCATATGGCCTTTGTTCTCGGCACGAAGCTCGTGCTGCAGGATATTTGGTCTGCCGAGGTGGCTGCACGCCAGATCAATGACGAGGGCTGTAGCTACACCATGGCGTCGACGCCGTTCCTGGCCGATTTGGCGGACTTTGAAGCACTGGATGCCAGCGACGTTAGTTCGTTTCGAATATTCTGTTCCGCCGGCGCCCCGATTCCTCGCATACTGGTCGAAACCGCGACGGAACGCCTCGGCGCCAACATCCTATCCGGCTGGGGCATGACGGAAAACGGTCTTGTTACCACGACCCGGCCAGAAGATCCGGCCGAGAAGATTTTCAATACCGATGGCGCCGCGATCGCCAACAACGCGGTCCGGATTGTCGACCCTGACGGTGATCCCGTGATCGCGAATACAGTGGGACGGTTGCAGGCGCAAAGTATCGGTATGTTCGTCGGGTATCTGAAACGTCCGGACGCATATGAGTCGTATGACGGTTGGTTCGAGACCGGCGACCTCGCGCGGATGGATGAAGACGAGTATATCCGAATTGTTGGGCGTGCGAAAGACATCATCATTCGCGGCGGCGAGAATGTTCCCGTGGTCGAGGTGGAGGAACTCATATACCGCCACCCGGCGGTTCACGACGTAGCGGTCGTCGCCATGCCGGACGAACGCTTGGGAGAGCGTGGATGCGCTTTCGTGCAGACGAACGCGGGTGCGAATTTCACATTCGATGCGATGATTGAACACTTGCTCGAGGCCGGTATGTCGAAAACATACTTGCCGGAACGCCTCGAATTGGTCGATGAGTTCCCGCGCACCGCCAGCGGAAAGATTCAGAAATTTGAATTGCGGGAAATCGCCAAGGGGTTTTCTGTTTGAGCCGGAAAGTGAGGCCGACATGAACGGCGCCGAGAGTCTTGTCAGAAGTTTGGTTGCCGCCGGCGTCGACCGGGTCTTTACCAATCCCGGTTCGACGGAGATGGAGATCATCAAGGAGTTCGATGCAGTACCTGAGCTTCGCCCCGTGCTTGGCCTGTTCGAGGGTGTCTGTACCGGGGCTGCGGATGGCTACGCGCGGATGACCGGCCGCCCAGCTGCGACCCTGTTGCATGTGGGTCCGGGGCTCGCCAATGGCCTCGCGAACCTGCACAACGCGAAACGCGCCTATAGCCCCGTCGTCAACATTGCGGGCGATTATCCAAGCTATCATAGCCCGCATGATCCATTACTGTCGGCAGATCTCGAAGGCTTGGCGTCGGCAATGTCCGGATGGGTGCGGCGCGCTTGCAGCCCTGCCACCCTCGGCCAGGACGGAGCAGATGCTGTTGCCGCTGCGCGGGAGGGACAGGTCGCAACATTGATCGTGCCGCAGGACGCGACCTGGGGAGATGATGCGACACCCGCATTGCCGCCACCCGAGGTCTCGCACGGACGCGCAGCCGACCCGGAGGTGGAACGGATCGCCGCCGCCATTGCCGGAGACAAGACCGCGATTCTACTGGTCAACGGAAGCGGATTGTCCGAGCGCGGGCTTGCCGCCGCGAACCGGATCGTCGCCAAGACCGGTTGCCGCTTGATGGTGGAAGTCTTCGCCGCACGCATGGCACGGGGCGCGGGTCGGGGCACGTTCGGGCCGTTGCCAGGCGACCAGACGGTGGCTTTGGAGACATTGGGATCCGCCCGCAGCGTGGTGCTGGCGGGCACTAAACCACCGGTCGCCTACCTTGCCTATGAAGGCCTGCCGAGCCTGCTGATCCCGGAAGGCGTAACGACCCACCATCTTGCTGGGCCGGCCGATGATGCGGCCGAACATCCATACACAGGCCATCGGGATCAGG
>CAXGSZ010000515.1:0-2419 GCA_964012455.1 uncultured Alphaproteobacteria bacterium | reverse complement strand
CGCGGCCAAACCACTTGTCGGGGACGAGCAGCGGATCTGCGCCCCTGAAGGTGATCAGTGTATCCCGGCGGCTCTCGCGGACCGACCGGAGCGCGCGCCATGCAATGCGGGTTTCCACATCGCCCCTGCGGATGTGGAGCCCCTCCGGCGTAAGGTCAATGGAGGTTTCGCTGTCGAGTTCGGAGGCACGCCCATGATGGTGACGATAGGACCAGCGCATGAAGATGAGATACCAGCTCACCCCTGCCATGGCTGCCAGCAGCGACGAGGTGAGCAGGATCCAGTAATCGGTCAGCCCCGTCCCGACCAGCGCCTGGCGGGTCACAAAACCCATGCCCGCCGAGATGACCGGTGCGGTGACGCCAGCATAATAGAGCGCGGTCGGACCGATATTTGAAGAGCGGGTCTGGTTGACAAGCCGCTTCATGTCGCGGTCGCTTGGGGCGCCGCTGATGCTCAGCGTTTCGTCTGTATAGGGGCGGAAGGGGGTAGGCGCGGGCGAGGGCATAGCCATCACTAAGCACAATCTTGTTTAACCCCTTATGGAAAAAGCCGGGAGATTTCCCGGCTTTTTCTACATTGTGCTGTCTGTGCGGCGAGGCCGGATCAGTCGAGCTTGCGCTCGATCATCTCGACTTCGAAGCACTCGATCTTGTCGCCTTCGCGGATGTCTTCATACTTCTCGAAGGCCATGCCGCATTCCATGCCGGAGGTGACTTCGGCGACTTCGTCCTTGAAGCGCTTCAGTGTCTTCAGCTTGCCTTCGTGAATGACCACATCGTCGCGCAGGAGGCGGACACCGCAGCCGCGCTTGACGGTGCCTTCGGACACCTTACAGCCAGCAACCTTGCCGACCTTGGTGATGTTGAAGACTTCCAGAATGTCGGCGTAACCGATGAAGGTTTCGCGTTTCTCCGGTGCCAGCATGCCCGACAGCGTGTCTTTGACGTCGTCGATCAGATTGTAGATCACCGAATAGTAGCGGATCTCCACATCTTCCTTCTCGGCCAGTTCACGGGCCTGCTTGTTGGCGCGGACATTGAAGGCAAAGACCGGCGCCCCGGAGGACTTGGCCAGCAGAATGTCGCTTTCGGAGATACCGCCTGCGGCACCATAGACCACATTCGCGCGGACCTCGTCGGTCGACAGGCCTTCCAGTGAATGGAGGATGGCTTCGACAGAGCCCTGAACATCGCCTTTGACGACGATCGGAAGTTCGGAAACCTCCTTGTCGTCCTTCATCGAGTTCATCAGCGATTCCAGCGAGGCACGACCGGAGGCAACGCCCTGTTTCTGGCGTTCGGCGCGTTCGCGATATTCGGTGATCTCGCGGGCACGTGCTTCACTGTCGACCACGTTGAACATGTCGCCCGGCTCAGGCGCACCATCGAGACCCAGAATCTCTACCGGAACGGCAGGGCCTGCATCCTTGAGCTGCTGGTTGCGCTCGTTCACGAGAGCGCGGACCTTGCCCCACTGCTTGCCTGCAACGACGATCTCGCCGCGCTTCAGCGTGCCGCGATTGATAAGCACAGTCGCGACCGGGCCACGGCCCTTGTCGAGCTGCGATTCCACCACGATACCATCGGCTTCGCGGTCCGGATTGGCTTTCAGCTCCAGAAGCTCTGCCTGCAGCGTGATCGCTTCGGTGAGCTCCTCAAGACCGGTTCTTTCCAGCGCGGAGACCTTGATGGCCTGGACGTCGCCGCCCATCGCCTCGACCTGGATGTCGTGCTGGAGCAGTTCGGTGAGAACCTTGTCCGGATTTGCGTCCGGCTTGTCGCACTTGTTGACCGCCACGATAATCGGCACTTCAGCCGCCTTGGCGTGTTTGATCGCCTCGATCGTCTGCGGCATCACACCGTCATCGGCCGCCACCACAAGGATGACAACATCGGTGACATTGGCACCGCGTGCACGCATGGCCGAGAAGGCTGCGTGGCCCGGCGTATCGAGGAAGGTGATCTTGTCGCCGCCTTCCAGCTGCACCTGATAGGCACCAATATGCTGGGTAATGCCGCCCGCTTCGCCCGCCACCACATCGGTGGAGCGAAGGGCGTCCAGAAGCGATGTCTTGCCGTGGTCGACGTGACCCATAATGGTCACGACCGGCGCACGCGGCTTCAGATCCTTTTCGTCATCCTTATCATCGCCGAGACCAATCTCGACGTCGGATTCGGAGACGCGCTTGACCGTATGGCCGAATTCCTCGGCGATCAGTTCGGCCGTGTCGGCATCGACGATGTCATTGGCGCGCATCATCTCGCCCTGACGCATCATGAACTTCACGACGTCCGCGACGCGCTCATTCATCCGCTGGGCAAGGTCCTGCAGCGTGATCGTTTCCGGCAGCGTAACTTCGCGGGAGACCTTCTCCTGCTGCTCGCCGCCCTGACGGCGCTCGCGTTCACGTTCACGT
>CAXGSZ010000514.1:0-2421 GCA_964012455.1 uncultured Alphaproteobacteria bacterium | reverse complement strand
GAATTCTTATGACCTAGGCGTGGATATCGAGCTGAACGATGCCTTGAACCGTATCCGGTTCGAGCATCCGGAAGTGCATTTTATTATCACCAGCGGCGCCGAACGAATGTTCTGCGCATATGCTGGGATAGTCTGATCACTGCTGGAAGGTGAATTTTTGCAAGTTCACGAATGAGACCCGCAACGCGATCGAAGACGCGAGCACGCATTCCAGCTTGAAGTTTATCGCAGCGTGCAACGGTACGACAGCGGGTGGCGGCTACGAACTGGCGTTGTCCTGTGATGAAATTTTTTAATTGATGATCGGTCCAGCGCCGTCAGCTTGCCAGAGGTGCCGCTGCTCGGCGCATTGCCCGGAACTGGCGGCCTCACTCGGGTGGTCGACAAGCGCAAAATCCGTCGGGATCTCGCCGACTACTTTTGTACAAGCGCGGAAGGTGTGCGTGGTAGGCGCGCGCAAGAGTGGGGGTTCGCCGATGACGTCGCTGCACCCAACGGATTTGCGGACAAGGTTCAGGCGAGGGCGGAAGTGCTGGCCGCCGGTAGCGACCGTTCTGCTAATGCCACAGGAATACCGCTGACGCCGCTGAAGCGTACGGCTGATCGGTACGACCATGTCGAAGCGATGGAGCGGACGGCGAAATCTCAAATGACCTGGAACAATTCACGCGGCGTGCGCCGATTGGTTGCCGCTTGCCATGGCGCGCCAACTGGACAATGCCGGATTACCGATGGGGTATCTTTCTCGCCGACCACGAGCAGGCGACGACGATCGGCTTCGGGGATGAATTCGGGAACCCGGCCTGGCAACGGGTTCCCGGCGAACATTGCTCGACGTTGCGGCGCCTAATCGTGACGCAAGGTGATACGGAGCCCGCGTCGGTAGAGCAACAGCGGCGTCTCGGCCTGACATGCCCGTCTCTCTGCGATCTGCGCAATCTCTTTCAGGTGAACGTTGAGGAAGGGTGTCATCTTTGGGCGATGGTATATTTACTGCACGCCTATTTCGGGCGAGACGGCTGCGAAGAGGCGGAAGAATTATTGCACCGCCACTCGGGCGACGTCGACAATCCGCGAATCCTCGGCACATTCAATGAGCCGATCGATGATTGGCTCAGCTTCTTCATGTTCACGTACTTCACGGATCGCGATGGAAAGTACCAGCTGATGAGCCTTGCGGAATCTGCGTTCGACCCGTTGGCGCGAACGTGCCGATTCATGCTGACTGAAGAATCGCATCATATGTTTGTCGGCGAGACCGGCGTGACCCGTATCATTCGCCGTACGCTGGAGAAAATGGATGAATTGAAGAGCGACGATCCGGAATTGTTGCGTAAAAACGGCGTCATCGACCTTCCGACCTTGCAACGTTACATCAATTTCTGGTTTTCCTCGTCTCTTGATCTGTTTGGTTCGGAGCAGTCATCGAATGCCGCAAGCTATTTCGCGAGTGGTCTGAAGGGGCGTCCGGATGAGCCGCGCTTCGAAGATCATATTTGCACCGATTCCATTGAAGGCATGGACGTTCCCGACGGCAATGGTGGGATAACGAGTGCGGAAGTTCCCACGCGCAACGCGATGAACGAAGTAACCCGCGACGGCTATATTCGCGATTGTATGGTAGGCGTGACCCGGTGGAACCGTGCCATCAAACGCGCGGGCTATGATATCGAGTTGACGCTGCCAAGCCGTCGTTTCCGGCGTAGTATCGGGAATTGGGCCGGTGTGCTGACGGACCCGAAGGGCAAACTCATTTCCCGATTTGCTTACGAGAGTGGGCTCAGCGAGTGGCTACCGGCCGAAGGGGATCGTGCATATGTGCACTCCGTCATGAAACAGGTGATTGAGCCCGCTAAAATGGCCGGTTGGATCACTCCAACGGATCGCGGGATCAATAATCAGCCCGTCGATTACGAATACGTCGAAGTCCATTAAGCTTGGGGTCGGAGAACTGTATTACCGATTGGCGCTTGATGCCTTTAACGAGGATTTGAGATCTGCGATGGGGAAGATAAGTAGTATAGATAAAGTTGATAGCCACCAACTCGACCAGATGGAAAAGTTCCCGAGGGAGCTAATCCAAAATACCGCCAACAGCGCAATGGCAGTCCACGCGGCACCAGGGTTGCGCTTACTCGTAATTATAAGATTCTTGAGGCCTAATCCCATTGTAATTAGGAGTGCGAATAGGCCCAAAATTCCTGTCTCTGCGGCGACCTCAAGCATCCAGTTGTGGGGGTGAGAAGGCACATATTCCTGGTTGAAATACGGAATTATGTTTTTGGCACCAGGCACCATATTTATTGTATTGGGGCCGACACCAGTTATTGGAAAAGCCTTTATAACATCGATCGTGAAACCCCAGATGACCTGTCGGTGAGGATCGGGAAACGGCAACTGTAAGCTTGCATTTTCGTCGAA
>CAXGSZ010000513.1:0-2425 GCA_964012455.1 uncultured Alphaproteobacteria bacterium | reverse complement strand
ACCGTTGATGAAATCGTCACGCGCGAGCCCGACCTCATGCAGCACTCCGGCGAAACCTAGACCGTGAATCAAGCCAAAACCAAAAACGACATAAGGGCGCCAGGGCGTTAGGCGGTCCGTCAAAAAATTTTCTACCGCGATGAATACGATTGATGCTGCAATCAACGGCTCAACGACAGATGGTGGAACCGATACGACCCCGTAGAGGCCGAGGCCAAGCGTGACGGAATGTGCGACGGTGAAAGAGGTCACCTGTATCAAGATCGGTCGAAGGCACACACTCAGCAGATACAGACCCAATAAGAACAGAATATGGTCAAGGCCGAGCGGCAAGATATGAGTGAACCCGATCGAGACATACTGGATAAAAACTTCAACGGCGTCTTGCCGCGGCGCACCCGTGACGGGGACCGCCTCGCTTTGCTTACCGCCCTTCAGCCAGATCGCGACCATCTTGCCGTCGTCCGCCCGCCTCACGCGGAGCACGCTCGACCCGAACGCAGGATCGTATCGCCATCGGAAAGCGGGAGAACCGCTTGGCGCCTGACCGCCTATGGTCAACACACTTAGACGCGGCAGCGCGAGATCACCGACTGGCGGCACATCAATCGCGAATAGGGTGGGTTTGGCGCGAATGCGATCGAACGAGATATTGATTCCCGCAAGCCAGATTTCGGAAAAAGCGCGAAACTCGGCTACGAGCGCTTCGGATGATAAAGCACGAAGCGTCTCATAGCGTTGCGCCTGCGGCGTATCCCGGGTGTCTTCATGTTCCGGTCCGATTCCCGCCAACAAAACCTCAGCATTCGCCTTGACCTTGATCACGTAGGTACCGTCTGGATTGAACTCTGCCGTCACAATCGCCGGGCGAATCTCGTGCGCCGAAGCCAAATTCGTGAAAGCGAATAAGACGAGGCCGAGGAGGATTCCGAAGAAGGGCATATATCGCATTTAATTGTCTTTCCAACTTCCGTTCCAGATACTTGCAAACGCGCCGCCAAGTCAGCGACCCACAAGCAACCAGAAAGGCTTCATATGCGCATTCGGCATTCAGCAATCGCTATCGTCGTGGCATTTACTATCCTACCGGCCGCAAATGCGCACGAATTTTGGCTCGAAGCATCCGATTATGCTCCGCCGCCGGACGAAGATATTGGGCTTCAAATTCTGATCGGCCAGAGGTTCAGCGGCTCGCCTTTTCCCTACCTCGAGGACCGTTTCTTCAAGTTCGAATCGCGCCAATCCGAATCAATCAATGGCGTCGACGGACTGGATGGTGACGACAACCCAACGACGAAAGTGTCATTTCACAACCCGGGATTGGCGGTGATCGCCTATCACGCTAAGGACAACGAGATGACCCACGACACCATGGAGAAATTCGAAGACTTTCTTGCCAAGGAAGGGCTGGAAAGGTTCCTGCCCGAGCACCGTGCAGCAAATAAGCCTACGAAGGAAATCGAAGAGCGATATTACCGGACAGCCAAAGTGTTGATTGACATCGGCGGTACAGGACAGGGAGAGGACAGTTTCACTGGCATGCCACTCGAACTCGTGGCAGAGCGAAATCCTTATTCCCTTGGCCCGGGGGAAGCCTTTCCAGTTCGTTTGCTGCAGGGTGGCGCGCCTGTGGCTGGGGTTCTGGTGAAGGCCTTCCCAAAGTCCGATCCAAAGAGCGTACAACGCTTGTGGACCGATGAGACGGGGCGGGTTTTCATCATCCTGCCCGTTTCGGGCCCGTGGTTGTTATCCGCGGTTCAGTTCTTTCCGCCGGAACCCGATGATTGGGTGGATTGGGTCAGCATCTGGGCGTCGATGACGTTCGAACGCCGCTAGTCCCACTCATACCGGCGTCGCACGGCCCGCGGAGACGCCCCCATCGACCATGAAGACCCCGCCGGTGCAGAACGAACTGTCGTTTGAGGACAGGAACATCATTAAACGAGCCACTTCCTCTGGCTCACCATAGCGCTGCAAGGGTGTATGCCGTGCCATCGGCCGGTTCGACCGATCGCTAGAAGCCAGTCCCGACTGTTCCTCTATCGAAGACATCATACGCGTGTCGATTGGTGAAGGGTTAACTGTGTTGGCTCGAATATTATCGGCCGCTCCCTCAATTGCAGCGGCCCGCATAAGCCCGATCACAGCGTGCTTCGAGGTGACGTAAGCCGACATGCCACCGGTCGCTCGAATGCCCGCTGTCGACGAGGTAATAACGATGCTGCCGCCTCCCGCCTTACTCATAACCGGCATGATCGACTTGAGACCGACGAAGACCCCGCGCACGTTGACGTCGATTACTTTGTCGAACATCTCCAGCGGATAGTCTGCAATGGATGAGATTCTTCCCTCGATGCCAGCGTTCAGAAGCGCGATGTCGAGACCCCCAAAACGTTCCAAAGTCGCATCGACGAAGGCCTGCGTC
>CAXGSZ010000512.1:0-2426 GCA_964012455.1 uncultured Alphaproteobacteria bacterium | reverse complement strand
CCGCATGGTCATCGATGTCGACCGGTCAGACCCTGCATGCGCGGTCCGTCCCGTCTCGCGGAATCCCATCGCGGCAAAGGCGACGTGATTTTCGGTCAGCTCGACCCGCGCCTGCAGTGCGAATTCCCGGCACCCCTCGGCGCGCGCCGCGTCTGCAGCGACCTTGAACAGTTGACGTCCGATGCCCTGACCCTGGCGGGCCGTTTCAACCGAGAGCTTACCGAGATACATCACCTCGGGACGCCGGGTGAGAAAAACACAGCCGACAAGGGTCGCTCCTGCTTCCGCCAGCAGCACGATCCCATCTTCCGACGGCGTTCGAATGGCGTCGACGGTCAGTCGGTGTGCAGAAGAGGACGGGTCAATCCGGTATTCCATATAGGAGAAAGTTGCCAGAACCAACTCAAAGACATTCTGCCAATCGGTCCCTTGTGAGTCCGCGTGGCGGATGACGATGATGTTGTATTCAGACACGACACTATTCGGCGGCCGCCGCCTTCAACTTCTTTGCCTTCTGCAGCTTTCGCAGGATCATGTTGCGCTTCAGTGAGGTCAGATGATCGATGAAGAGGACACCCTCCAGGTGATCTATCTCGTGCTGGATGCAGGTCGCAAGTAGGCCGTCCGCCTCGAGTTCCTGCTCCGTATTGGTTTTATCCAGATACTTCACCCGAATACGTTCCGGGCGTTCAACATCAGCGTAATGCTCGGGCAGCGACAAGCAACCTTCCTCGTAGAGCGAGAGTTCGTCCGACGTACAGACCAGTTCGGGATTGGCCATGCAATGAGGGGCTCTGTCTTCCTCGGTCTTGCCGACATCGACAACGATAATCCGCTTGGTTACGCCGATCTGGGGTGCCGCAAGGCCAACGCCAGGTGCCAGGTACATCGTCTCCAGCATGTCGTCCATCAGCTTGGCAATTTCGGAATCGACACTCTCGACCGGTTCGGACTTCTGCTTGAGACGCTTATCGGGCGCAGTGATGATGGGTAGAACCGCCATGGGCAAAACGACACGTATCTGTTAGAGACCTACCGTAGGTATGATTCATCCGACATATCGTCAAGTCCCGAGGAATTCCGAGCTGACCTCATGGAAGCTCCCCTGCTGATCGCCATTATTGCCGCCGTACTTTCTGCTGCCGCCGCTGTCTACTTTGCGATGCGCCGCCGCCGCGCCGAAGCGAGTGCAAAAACGCAGGACGACATACTCACCAATTTGCGCGAGGCCGCTGCGGAGAGCGACCGGCGGCTTGCCGTCAGCACCACGCAGCTCGCCGAGATCCAATCCCAATTTGCAACGGCCGCGGCCGAACGCGACCGGTTGCGCGAGACAGAAATAGATCTAATCACCCAGGTCGAAGTCCAGAAGAAGGAGATCGAACTCCAGAACGCGAAGCTGAAGGATTGGGAAGAAGCGCAGCGCAGGTTCATGGAAGGCGCCAACGCCGCGCTTGCAGAAAGTGCCACAAAACTTTCGAGCAAACTGCTGGAAGACCACAAACGCGAGGCCGTCGCCGCCAAGGAAGATTCAGAGAAACGGGTCAAGAAGGCGACGGAAGAGCTTTTCAAGCAATTCGAGACGGTTTCCAATTCCGTGGCCAGCCTCAACGACCGGGTCGGGCGAAACGACGCCTTGGTCGAGACCGTGCAGAAAGCCCTCTCCAGCCCCGGAGGAGCGGGTCAGTTCGCCGAAATTGGGTTGGAGAACAGCCTCAAGTCCTTCGGCCTTCAATCCGGACGTGATTACATTATCCAGCAAACCTTGGAAGCTGATGACGGCAGCCGGGTACGGCCCGATGCGGTCGTTTTCCTGCCGGCCGATTCAGTCCTCGTGATCGATTGCAAGGCGTCAAAGTTTCTTTTTGACCTTGCGGCCGCCGAGGAAGAGGACGCTCGACAGGCCGCTTCCGAGAACCTGCGGCGGACCATGCGCACACATCTGCGCGCACTCGGCAGCCGTGACTACGCGAGCGCGATCCAGGCCGACTACCGGCGGGCAGGAAAATCAAGCGAGATCCGGCGTATCCTTAACGTTATGTATCTGCCAAACGAGGGGGCGATCGAGAAGATTTCCGAAATCGACCCCGACTTCGCAACGGAAGCGGCAAAACTACGCATTACGGTGGTCGGCCCGACGGGACTTCTCGCAATCATCGCCTTTGCCCGAATCGACATCGACCTTGGTCAGCAGGCCGAGAATCAGGAGAAGATCGTCGAGGCGACCCGTGTCCTGCTGGAGCGGACGGCCGTAATGATACGCCACGCCGCCGGCGTCGGGCGCGGCCTAAAGACAGCGTCGGCGAATTACGGGAAATGGCTGAGCTCGATCAACCGCAGCCTACTGCCCGCCACTCGAAACCTTGAAAAACTCGGGGTGCGCACCGACGGAAAGGCGCTACCCAAACAGCTGCCGGGATTTCAGT
>CAXGSZ010000511.1:0-2429 GCA_964012455.1 uncultured Alphaproteobacteria bacterium | reverse complement strand
CTTTCAGACCGACGCGGACATGGCCGCCGCGCGCGACGGCGGGTTCGATCAGGGGGTGGATGTCGACCATCAGGCCGGCCACCATCCAGGGGGCGCCGGGTGCCACGTCCTCAAGCAATGCCAGATATGCATCGAGGCCGTAGGTCTTCGGCGGGAAGCTGAATGTATAACCCTCGGAGAACATTAGACGGTAGACAGATGTCGGCAAGATCGGAAAGCGCTCAGCCATCGCGGTCGCCTGTCTCATGAATCCCGGTTCGTAGACCGCATAGCTCGGATGCAGGGCAAAGCGCTCGCACATCGCAAGGCCGTGACGGATGTGAGCGTCGGGATTGAGATAGGTGAACCCATCGCGGTCCTGTGCAAGACGGTTGACGGACGCAAAATTAACCGACCCAGGATCAACCACCATCCATTCGATCAATTTGCGCTCCGCCAGTTGCAACATGGCGGCGTGCCGTTCTCTGACGTGCTTCGGGCCGGCGACATCCTGCGTGCCGATCATTGGTAGTGTGCCATAGACGATCGCGTCGACTTTCTCGCGTATGCCTTCGATCACACGGGCGTAAAGGTCCGCGGTATCCTTTTGCGTCTCCGTCGCGGCGTCATAGGCGTGGAAGTGGACTATCGAGGCACCTGCTTCGACACAGGCGACCCCCTCGGCGATCAATTGGTCGACGGATATTGGCATCAGATGCTGGTGTGCGTGCCCGCCGCCGCCGTTCAACGCAACTTCGAGCCAGGTCTTCTTCGTCATGTTGCTCTAATTCCCTGTATTACGCGAAGGCGACTATAACCGTCAAAACGGGCTACCGCGTGTTATCTTCGATAAAGGTTTCGATCTCTACCTTTGTCATGGTATCGCGGAACATCTCCGCACGCATCCAGACGCACTGCTCGCTGATCTTGGCGATGGCGTCCTTCATACGCTCCAGGTCTTCGAGCGACTTGATGTGGCTGATCGCCTCCTTCGCCTGTTCTATATAATGGTTGTGTTCGTCATCGAAGACGATCTGCATCGTTTTGGCTGTTAGGTCATTCATCTTGCTGCCGGAAAGCTCCTTGCCTTCGCGGAAGAGGCGCGCGCCACCCCCTTCTGTGAAACCCACGGCGGCATTCAGCAAAGGGTCTTTCTGTTCGACATAGGGCCGGCGGACGTCGCCGAGTTTTTTCTCTTCGTCGAGTTGAACCGTGTCTTCCGGAGAAATCGGCCGGCCCATTAAATGCTCGAGAATATCCGCGAGCACCACGTAGTGGTTGAACTCCTGGACCAACTGCAGCAGCAAAAAAAAAATGATAATCGTGGCGGTCGATCTCCTTGTCGGTCTGCGGATACATATCGACAACATCCCTCAGCTCCTTGTGTAGGCCATTGGAGAAGCCGTCGACCGGGTTGAGTTCCTTCCAAAGTTGAGCGCGGAGATAAAATATATGGTCTTCGTCCGACGCCTTGGCATAGAAGCGCTTGGCGATTTCAGCCTTGCATTCCCAATAAGGCCAGGCAGTGTAAATGAGTTCCTGTTCGTATTGGGGCATACGATCCCTCTATTTTCCGCCATTCGAGTTGCGTGATTGAAGTATACTCGGGGAGGCCGAATTGTATCTCAGTGAAAGGACGAACAGGCAAAATGAGCGCTGCACCCGATCTAGATAGAGATTTTCTTTCGCCTGGCTTTACGCCGAGTAAGGCCCCGGGTCCGATTGGCGGGCCGGGCGCTTGGCTTGGACCGGATATGACGCGCCGGCCGGAAGAATGGACTTATACGCTATCCGATAGCGATATTGACGAGCTGGACGATGCCGTGCGCCGGACGCGCGAGAAGGCGTTCGTCGATATCGACAAGGCTGCGTTCGAGCTGCCGTCGCTCGGTTCGGCCCTGTCGGAAATCAAATATGAACTCTTGGAGGGGAAGGGCTTCGTTCTAATCCGAGGCGTGCCGGTGGAAGGCTATACCTTGGAGGAGTCGGCCCGCGTCTATTGGGGGATCGGCATGCATCTCGGCACAGCGAGATCGCAGAATGCAAAGGGCCACCTGCTCGGTCACGTCTGTAATCTCGGTGATCACCTTGATCCGTTCGGCAATCCCGCTAAGGCGCGTATCTACCAGACCCGCGATCGGCAGCTATTTCATACAGATTCAACCGATTTCGTCGGATTACTCTGTCTGCAGAAGTCAAAGTCAGGGGGAGAGAGTAGCATCTCCAGTTCCGTCGCGATCCATGACGAGATTTACAGGCGGGATCAAACCTTGTGGGCGGAGCTGTACTCGCCATTTTGGCGTGACCGCCGGGGAGAAGTGCCGCCCGGCAAGGTAGACTATTATCCCATGGCCGTTTTCCATTATCACGCGGGGAAACTCTCGACGATTTATTCGCGAGACTATATCGAGTCGTGCCTTCGGTTTTCCGAACTGCCGCCGCATTCGGAG
>CAXGSZ010000510.1:0-2436 GCA_964012455.1 uncultured Alphaproteobacteria bacterium | reverse complement strand
GCCTGCCGCGCAACATGAACGGCAGCGAAGGCCCCCGCGCCCAGTCGACCCGCCAGTTCGCTGCGAACTTTTTGGGACGGTCCGACATCCCCATCGCGTTTTGGGACGAGCGCCTTTCCACCGTGGCAGTCGAACGTGTGCTGATCGACGAGGCCGACCTCTCGCGCCGCAAGCGCGGCGGCGTGGTCGACAAGATGGCCGCAAGCTACATCCTACAGGGAGCGATCGACCTGATCGCGTCGCAGCGGAGTTAACCTGATGACAGAGGCGAAGGACACCGTCTTGATCTGGGGCGCCGGCGCCATCGGCGGCACCATAGGCGCCTATCTGGCCCGGGCCGGTATCCCTGTAAAGCTGGTGGACTTGGTCGCAGATCACGTCGACGCAATGCATGCACAGGGCCTCTCGATTAAAGGCCCGGTCGACACCTTCACCATCCCGGTCGACGCTGCAACGCCGAAGCGCCTCACCGGCGCTTTCGGTAAGGTACTGATGTGCGTGAAGGGGCACAACACGGCCACCGCGGCGGAGGCTCTATTGCCGCACCTTGTCGAAGACGGCTACGTCGTCTCGCTGCAGAACGGTCTCAACGAAGACACCCTTGCCGAGATTGTCGGCCGTCCGCGCACGATTGGCGCATTCATTAATTTCGGGGCAGACTATCACGGCCCTGGCGATATTCTGTTCGGCGCCCGGAGCACAGTCGTCGTCGGCGAGCTCGACGGCGAAATGACGCCGCGTATCGAAGATTTGAGGGATACGCTTCAGCATTTCGAACCGAACGCCATCGCGACGCGAACATTTGGGGATTCCTTTGGAGCAAGCTGGCCTACTGTTCACTGCTTTGGGCCAACGCGCTGCTTGAGGCGGAGTTGAAAGACATACTCGGGTCGCTGAAGTATCGCGCAATGCTCACCGAATTGACCCGCGAGGTCGTCCGAATCGCCGAAAAACGCGGCACGGCGCTCGAGCCTTTCGATCCCTTCGATCCCAGCGGCTTCACCCGGAACACCAACCAGGCCGCTACCGACAAGGTGTTCGAGATTGTGTACGAACACCGCAAGGGCAGCGCCAAAAAGCACAGCGGCATGTGGCGCGACATCGCGGTGCGCAAACGCAAGACAGAACTCGACACCCTGCTTCTGCCGGTTCTGGAAGCCGGACGAGCTGAAGGAATCGCCATGCCGCTCAATACGCTCATGGCCGAGCTCATACGCGATCTCGAAGCAGGCCTGCGTCGGCAGGGTTGGGAGAATTTCGATTTGCTGCAATCGCGGATAACCGGCGTGACGGTCTAGTTAATCTCGCATCGAGTCGCGCGAATTTTGCCCCGGTCTCCATTCCGTGACCCTTACTTGGAAGCCCACGAAACGTAGGTTTTTCGGCCCTACCGCCGAATTTCTTGCCGGTCTCGATAGAGCAAGCGTATAGTGCCGCTTTAATGGCTGCGCTCCATCAAACTCACAAAGACCTGAACTACCGATTTCCACACCGGCATTTTCTCGGAATCGAAGGTCTGTCCTCCGATGAGATCACTTATCTGCTCGACCTGTCCGATACTTATGTTGAGCAAAATCGGCGTCCCGATAAAAAGACGGGCCTGCTGCGCGGCCGGACAATTATTAATCTCTTCTTTGAAACGTCGACCCGGACCTCCAGTTCCTTCGAACTCGCGGGAAAACGCCTTGGCGGCGACACGATGAACATGTCGGTTGCCACCTCCGCCGTGAAGAAAGGTGAAACGCTGATCGACACCGCGATGACACTCAACGCGATGCATCCGGACGTGCTGGTCGTGCGTCACGCGGATTCGGGTGCGGTGAAACTTCTTTCGGAGAAGGTAAATTGCTCGGTAATTAATGCCGGCGACGGCACACATGAACACCCGACACAGGCGTTGCTAGACGCACTGACAATCCGACGCCGCATAGGACGCATTCACCGCCTGTCTGTCGCCATTTGCGGCGACATCCTGCACAGCCGGGTTGCCCGATCCAACATCCATTTGCTGCAGACAATGGGCTCGCGGGTGCGTGTTGTGGCACCACCAACCCTGCTGCCGAGCGATATCGAACGCTTCGGCGTCGAAGTCTTCCATAATATCGAAGAAGGCATCGAAGACTGTGATATCGTTATGATGTTGCGGCTTCAAAACGAGCGCATGCAAGGCATGTTCGTACCGTCGATACGCGAATATTTCCATTTTTTCGGCCTTACACGCGAAAAACTGACCGCCGCCAAACCGGACGCACTCGTCATGCATCCAGGCCCGATGAATCGCGGCGTGGAGATCGATTCCGACCTCGCTGACGACCTTGATCGATCCGTCATTCGCGAACAGGTGGAGATGGGGGTGGCCGTCCGGATGGCCTGCCTCGACGCGCTGACCCGCGAGAGGGCGGCGAACGCGCCATGACAGCCGCTCGTTTCGCCTAT
>CAXGSZ010000509.1:0-2441 GCA_964012455.1 uncultured Alphaproteobacteria bacterium | reverse complement strand
ACAGGTCATGATCTTCCTCGACAGCGGCCAATTAACAAACCGACAGTGTTCCTTCCGGGTGCCGGCAATCTGTTCGACGCGAACGGCAATCTCACGGACGGCGCCACCGCGGAACGCCTGACGGAACTGCTTACCGCACTCCCGGCCTGGTCAAAACAACTCGCCTGAAACAAAAGCGCTGCCCATTGGGCAGCGCTTTTGAGTTCCACATCGTGGAATTACTCAGCAACCGCGGCCTCCTGGGCGAACAGCTCACCAATATGGTAGCCATATCTCGTCATTGACGCTTTGAATTCGGTTACAAACGTCTCCGCTACCGAGCCCGTCACCAAATCTGTGGCGAGCAACGCTTTGGTCCACGACTTAATCAACGGAAAGCCCTCAAGCAAACCTGTATTCAACTTCGCTTCGGCGATCATGAAGCGCTGCAGGAACGGCGCGTAGGCGGCGTCCACGAGGGACAACCTGTCACCATTGAAGTAGGGACCGTCGTTTCCGCGCTCGTTGGCGATCGCTTCTTCAAGCTTTGCCAGCACTTTCTCCGCATCGGCACGGCCCGCTTCCATTTCCGCCACGGTTTCGCGACGATAGGCAGCACTGAGTCCCTCGGAAAAATCCGGAACGAAGTCTGTCCAAGCCCGGTTGCGGGCCCGTTTAATCGGATCTACCGGATGTAGCTGAGGTGTGACCGTCTCGTCGAGATATTCGGCGATCGCATTCGATTCGAAGAGCGATTGGCCTTCGATCTTCAACACCGGCACTTTACCGTGCGGCGAAATTTTCAGGAACCAGTCCGGTTTCTCGAGCAGATTGATATAGGAAACGTCGAAATCGACTTCCTTGGTGCGCAGCACGATCACGGCGCGCTGGACCCAGGGTCACGTGACGGAACTTATGAGGTGCAGTTTTTCGACCATTGGCCTTCCTCCCTCGGATAATTTTACAATTGCATATGAAATTAGGCTCGGGCCTATATCGAGTCAAAACATCAGCCCGTGAAGGAAGGAACCGCGACAGATGAAATTCGGCCTCTATATGTCGACCCAATGGCCAGAGGGCGCGGATATCTCCTCGGAGATGTCGAATATGCGCGAACAGATTCAGGTGGCGCGTGGCAACGGCTTCAGCTCAGTCTGGATGGGCCAGCACTATCTCGTGGCGCCCATGCAGATGATGCAGACCATGCCGTTGCTGGCGCGACTGGCCGTCGACGGGGAAGGTATGACCTTCGGAACGGCAGTCGTACTGTTGTCCATGTTGAACCCTGCGGTCGTCGCAGAGGAGGCGGCAACGCTCGATTGGATAACCGAAGGCAACTTCATCCTCGGTGTGGGAATGGGGTATCGCGACGAGGAGTTCAAGACCCTCGGCGTTGCAAAAGGCGAGCGAGTCGGCCGGCTTGAAGAAGGAATTGAAGTACTGCGCCGACTTTGGACGGAGGACCGAGTCGACCACGATGGCCGCTACTTCAAGATCGACGGGTTGGGCAGCAGCTTAAAGCCAAAGCGCCCGGGCGGTCCGCCCATTTGGCTTGGCGGGCAAGTCCCCGCGGCGGTCGCACGCGCGGCACGCCTCGGCGATGCTTGGATGGCGGCGCCGACCGATAGTTTCAGCCGCGTCGGCCGATGTATCGAGATGTTTCGACAAGCCCGTGCGAAAGCCGGTCTGGCGATGCCCGAAGACATGCCGATCACCCGTGAGTGCTGTATCCGTGACACCCGCGCGGCCGCGCTCGCGGCGTGTCGGCCAGCGCTTTTGGAAAAATATAAAGCCTATGCATCATGGGGGGCAGCCGGCAATGGCGACAAGGGCCACACGTTTGCCGATGCCTTCGACGACTTCATGACCGACCGGTTCATCGTCGGCGATGAAGCGGAGGCTGCGGATGAATTCGAACGCTACCGCGGCGAACTCGGCATCAATACTTTCATTCTGAGGATGAGCTGGATTGGCTTGCCGCAGGACGAAATGTTGGAAACGATACGGCGTGTCGGCCGCATCGTGGCCAAGATCGCCTGACGGACACGCGTCGAGGCCGAGGCGCGGCGTTTCGTCCCAATCCTTGTCGTCGAATATAAAGGAAGAAACGATACAAAAGGTCCATCACGACGCGGTCAGCAGAATCTTTCCAAAATGCTGATTGTCCTTCATGTATTGGTGCGCTTCCATCGCCGCATCTAGCGGGAATTTCTTGTCGATTGGGATCGTGAACGTACCTGCTTCGACCGCGCCCCACAGGTCGTCCTTCATCAGCCGAATGATATCGGCCACTTCTTCCTCGCTGCGGGTCCGGAAGGTAACGCCGATGTAATCGATACGGCGGGCTGCATGAAGATCGAAATCGAGTTCGCCGGTAAATCCCCCAAGCCGGCCGACATTAACGATCCGCCCGAGAATTCGGGTTGCCCGCAAATTGTCGTTCATGACCCCTCCCGAGACTT
>CAXGSZ010000508.1:0-2441 GCA_964012455.1 uncultured Alphaproteobacteria bacterium | reverse complement strand
CGGGAGAGGTGGCGGAACTGAAACAAGCCTGGAACGATCATCTCGTTTTGGTCCTGCGCGGTCAGTTCGACGTCTCCCTCGACAACCATATGACGTTCTCACGACATTTTGGGGAGTTGGCACTCTCACCACCGAGCCCGGTGACCGGCAAGCGCGGCCAGTACGAGAACGTGCCGCCGGAAATCGCCGTCGTTTCCAATATCGAGAAAGACGGAAGGCCAATCGGCGCTCTTGGTACGGCGGACGTCAAGTGGCACACAGATTCGTCTTTTTTCGATATCCCGCCGGCCGGCGGACTTTTGCGCGCGATCGAGGTGCCAGAAGACGGATCCGGCGCGACGTCGTTCCTTAACCTTTATCGTGCGTACGAGACTCTCGATGACGATCTCAAAGCGAGGATCACGGGCAAACTATGCAACCACAGCGCCAACTACGATTCCTCCGGCCGCCCCTATCCCTACGCGGAGACCGGCGATCCAACAAAATCGCCGGGCGCCCGTCATCCGCTCGTGCGCACCCATCCCGAGACGGGACGGAAATGTCTATTTCTCGGCCGGCGGCTCGACGCCTGGATTGTCGGCCTACCCGTTGAAGAAAGCGAGGAAGTGCTCAACGCGGTGTGGGATCACGCGACCAGAGATGAATTCTCCTGGACACACAAGTGGCTGAACGGCGACATGGTGATGTGGGACAATCGCTGCGTCATGCATCGCCGCGATGCATTCGATCCGTCGCTGCGGCGTCATATGCAACGCACCCAGATTGTCGGAACGCGGCCGGTATAACCCGCCTCAACCGTCTTTCCGAAATTCGGGATAAAGATTGACGTAACCAAGTTCAGCCCGCTTCTTGGCGTTCCGTCGCGCCGTCTCGGGAGACATCGGCGTGAATCCGTGACCTTCGACGATACGCTGCATGAAACACATACGGGCACAGACGGCGATCGCGTCGTGTAACGCCTTTTCGTCCCAACCGGCGGCAAACACCGCATCCGCATCGTCCTGAGACATCTCGGCGGGGATCAACGTCAGTTTCTTCACGAACCTGAAAATGGGTTTCAACTTGTCGCCGATATCCGCGGTTTCGATGTCCGTCAACAGCTCGTCGATCAGTCCTTCTTTGACACCGTGCGCGTACGCCGCCTGGGAATGCGCGACATAAGCGAACTTGCAGCCGGCGACGCCAACCGTGAAGGACGCGATCATCTCCCGCTCGCCGGAGGACAAGGGCGACGGCCCGTTCATCAGCGCTTGGCTCATTTCGGACCAAAGCCGATAGATCTCCGGATATGCTGTAAAAACATTTGCGGGACCGGCGTTGTCCGGGTGGGATTTGAAAAACGGCATGGCGATATCTCCAACAGGTTCCGTCCTGTTAGATAGAACCGGTCGCGGGGAATTCACCCAAGTGGTTCAAGCATCACTTCGACGCCTTGCAACGCGGTGCTGTCTCCCATATCTGCCCGCAGACCAGGATTGAGCGCATTCACATTGAAACCGTCGCTGAAAACGGTCAAAATAACTTGTCCCGCGGCAAGGTGTTTGGAAGATTCGGTGGTTTCGTCAAAGGCGTTGGGCAGCGCACACGGCGGCAGGCTATCAGCCACCTTGATCACACCGTTCATAACGCCAAAATCGACCAGCTTCTTGTAGGCAGCGTCCGTAATAACCCGCTTTTCTTCCGGGACAAAACTTACCTCGGCAGCCCGAATTTCATCGAGCTTTGCTGCTAACGACATGTCGTTGCTCCATAAAAATATCGGCGCCTCAACGCAGATCACGGTTGGAAAATAGCGCCAAAAAGAGACGACTAATCAAATCAGGTCAAACACGAACATTCCCCGCGGGCGGCTGGAGCTACGTCGTGGGTTGCGCTCAGAGCCCGCCACCATAAATCGGTTTCCTTAGGCAACTGCGTATCCAGCGCAAAAGGGAGCCATCATGTCCGATCCTATGGAGAAATCGCCACTCGCCATCTTTCGCGAGTATTGCGATCGAGGCGAACTCGCCTATCAGACCGCCGACAACAAACCGTTCTTCTATCCGCGCTTGGCCGCACCGGGGACAGGCAGTACGGACCTCGAATGGAAGGTCAGTAGTGGGCTCGGAACCGTTTACGCGACAACGACACTGTTCCCGCGTGGCGCCGATCCTTACGACGTTTCACTGATCGACCTAGACGAAGGCTTTCGCATGATGAGCCGTGTCGAAGGCGTCGATGCGCTTGAAGTTCAGGTTGGCATGCGGGTCAAGGTACGCATGGTTCCGGGTACGGAAGACGAGGCATCCTACCCGGTCTTTGACGTTGCGGAGGATGCATGATGAGCAAGATACGAGGTAACGCCGCCATCGTCGGCACGGCTGAGTCGGATCTTGGCGCCGTAGTTCCGGACATGTCGCCCGTCGATCTCATGGCACAGGGTACGGTGCGCGCACTCGACG
>CAXGSZ010000507.1:0-2442 GCA_964012455.1 uncultured Alphaproteobacteria bacterium | reverse complement strand
CTGGATCAGCGGCACCTGCGTCATAATGAACATAAAGGTCAGGCCCATCAGGCCAAAGACCTTGAAGTTGACCCAAACATCTGTGCTCTGAGTGCGCCACACCAATTCGTTCAAACCACCCGCTGCGGAGAAGAAAATCCCGAAACGAAACGTCAACTTACGCCAACCTTCGTCGCGAAGTTGCCATGCGTGACCGAAGAGCGGTTTCAGGACCGGGCGGTTGAGCATCAGGCCGCCGAACATCACAGCCGCAAACAATCCTTGCACGATGGTCGGCTTGATTTTGATAAACCTTTCGTCATCCAGCAGGAGTGTCAGTCCTCCGAAGACCAGCACCAGACCAGCGGTCACAAGCGGCATCGTCGGTATTTTCCGGTCCAGCGCGTAGGAGAGGATGACGCCACAAGTCGCAGCAACCATTAGTGCTGCGGTTGCCGCGAACAGGTCCGCTTGCCAGTAGAAGATGAGAAAGACCGCTAGCGGTACGTAATCGATAACGGGCTTGAGCCAGGGGCGTAAAGGTTTGTCCATGGCGGCGTTATATCGCCTTCCATTGCGCCCGGCGATTGAAAAGTGATCTAAGCTGCAATGTTGAGCCAGACGGCCCCGCTAGCGATCAGGATGGAGGCCAGGATCCGCGGACGGCCGAATGCTTCCTTGAAGACAATGGCGCCGATAAGCGCGCCGAAAATCACCGCCGTCTCGCGCAATGCCATAACGACTGAGAGGCTTTCCGCGTAAAACGCCCACATCGCCATGCCGTAGGACCCACCGATCAAAAAGCCGCCAAGCCAAATCGTCCGGGCCTGTCCCCGGATCAATCGGTCGACGCGCCACCCACGTCGCCACAATGTGAAAAGGGTGAATGGGATAGCCTGTACCGCGATAAGCCACAGGATATAGGAAAACGGCATTTCGGACACGCGCACGCCGATGCCGTCTGCAAGACTGTAGCCCGAGATTGAGCAAGCGATCGCCAAGGCAAAAAACAACCCCTTGAGTCCACCGCCACTGCGGCCGGTAACCGCCAATGCCAGCACACCCAGGCAAATGATCGAAACACCGGCTAGCTGCGCTGGGGAGAGCAGTTCCCCGATAGTCAGGGCGGACAGCCCGGCGACCAAGACGGGACCGCTGCCGCGCGCGATTGGATAGATGAAGCCAAGGTCGCCGAAACTATATGCTGCGGCGAGGGCGGCAAAGTAGGCGCAGTGAATGAGTGCGCTCGATCCAAGGTACATCCAAGTCTCGGCATTCGGGAATGGCACCCCGAACAGGAAGGGTACCGCATAGAGCGCGCCGCCGAGGACGACAGCGGCTTGGGTGACGAGGCCGTCCTCGGCTCCTTTGACGACTGCATTCCAACTCGCGTGCATCAACGCAGAGACCAGAACGACGGCAGTGACGAAGGGATCCATATAGGGAGCCGAAGAGATTACGAAGTTGGCGATGGTACGCCGCCTTCCGAGCGCTGAACAGGCGAATACATTCGGCGGTTGCCGCTAAGCCGGGGGACGGCTTATTATTCAGAATGCCGTCCGAAGGTCCTCGTATCCCACCAGCCGCTACCGGTCCGGTCCCGGTTGGCCAAACTCGACCGCGCGAACGCAGCCCACATGGTGGGCCGCCTCCCGGCGGAACCGCCGTTCGACGTTTTTTCAAGGATCCGAACGATATCGAGGCGGCCATCGACCGCCTCACCCAACTCCTCGCGGCGGATGAAGACGGACCAAGAATGGATGTGCCGCCGGGGTTCTATCTGAACATCCTAGTGTGATGTCTCATCACTGCGCGCCGATGCTGACATCGCTGTTGCACGTCAGGTTGATGAAAAAGTAGCTAATTGTATACCAAAGCCGGCCTGTGTTGGGGGCGACTATTCACCAGACGGTGAACGACTATGGGTTGCGATTTCAGCCGTATGTTCTGCCTGTTGGCAGAGGACAACACGCTCATGCGCGGGGTCCTGCACATCGTGATGGATTCGGAGAATGTGCGATATTACAATTTCGTGCAGGGTGGTAAAGAAGCGGTTGAAATCATCCGGCTCTGTTTAGGTCCTTTGAAGGGTGCCGACGGAGGTATCGACTGCATAATCTCGGACGTGCTCATGCCTGGGATCTACGGCCACATGCCCCTGTGGTGGATTCGCCGATCAGAGCATTCTCCGGGCCGGTTTGTTACCGTCGTCATGATCAGTGACATGGTCGATCATCGCTGCCTGAGAACGGCGCGCGATGCTGGCGTAAATGAATTCGTCGCAAATCCGTTTTCTCCAGATATCATTTTCAAGCGCATCCAGAGGGTGATCGAGAACCCGCTTCAGTTTGCCCACACGCCGACGTTTTTGGGCCGGACCGGCGGCGCAGCAAAGATTATGCAGAGTAGGAGCGCCGCAAGTTCGCGGATTCCGATTGCGAGATAGTCTATTCGGGCAAGGAT
>CAXGSZ010000506.1:0-2450 GCA_964012455.1 uncultured Alphaproteobacteria bacterium | reverse complement strand
TAACAAAATGCGTCATATGTGCTGGAAACGAGATTGTGCCCGGTAATGACCACGAGAAACCCATTCATGTCACTATCACGTTGAGAATAGCTTTCCGGCCCGAACATTGGGTGCATCGAGATGAAGTTCACCGATGGATCCGTTGCTTTGAGGAGATCCATGGTGTTTTGCTTTACCGTCGCGATATCGAGTACGACGCTTTCGGTACCCAAATGCGGCTGAATCCGTTCCAGCGTTTCCTGATAGGCGCTTATGGGAAAAGTGAGAATTAGGCATCGCACGCAATGGCCTCTTCAAGCGTGAAGAACAGTTCATCGGCCTCTTCAAGCGTAGAGAACAGTTCATCGTTGGGCGCGTGCTCTGGGACGTGAACCTTAAGCGTCGCGTCAGAATGGTAGCGCTTAGCGAGAACATGCAGAAAGGCGCTAAAATGTCCGTATCCGATAAGGCTGAGGGTAAAGGGCATGAGCTCTGCGGCGCCGTGGTTGAGGATGGAAGCGGCGGGACGCCTCCCAGCGGCAATTCCTAAAAGGAGACAAGCCCGATGTTCAGGGGCGGGGTTTCGTACCGTATTTATTATAGCGTTGAATAATTGGAACATCATGCGCCAGAAGGTTTGATCATTCTGTTCTCTCGCTACATCTATAAAAACGGTGATCAGTTTAAGGATGTTTTTCATGGAAATGCGGCGGTTTGGGCGAACGGATTTGGAGGTCTCGCGGCTGACCTTAGGCTGCGGTGCGGTTGGTGGCCTGATGGTGAAGGGAGATGCCGCGGATCAGGACTGGGCGGTCGCGTGGGCCCGCGATAATGGGATCAACTTTTTCGATACGGCGGCGAGCTACGGCAACGGTGTGTCGGAAACCAACCTCGGGCGGGCACTTGCCGGTAAAACGGACGGAATTGTCGTTTCGTCCAAGGTTGGAATTGCTGCTGCTGAAATGGGTGATATCCCCAGCGCGGTTGCACGGTCACTGGACGCCAGTCTTGCTCGCCTCCAGCTCGATCGTGTCGACATATTCCAATTGCACAACACAATTGGTCGTGGGGACAAGGTCGCACCCGAGCGCGGCGTGATGAATGCCGACTTTGTGCTGAACGAAGTCGTGCCCGCCTTCGAGAAAGCGCGGGATGCCGGCAAGACACGTTATTTTGGATTTACCGCAAAGGGTGATGCCGACGACCTGCATGCGTTGGTCGCGTCCGGCGTCTTCGACAGTGCCCAGATCTTTTATAATCTGCTAGTCCCGTCCGCCGGTGAAGCGATCCCGGCCGGATACCCTTGCGACGATTTTCGTGAGCTGCTGTCGGCGGCCGAGCGGAATGGCGTTGGCTCCATCGGGGTGCGCGTTCTTGCGGGCGGTGCGCTTTCCGGATATGCAGACCGTCATCCCTTGGGGTTGCAAAAAGTTGCGCCGATCGGTTCGGATACGGATTACATGACCGATGTCCGCCGCGCCCTTGCCTTCAAGTCGCTCGTCGATGACGGAATTGCGAAAACCCTTCCTGAACTCGCCATTCGATATGCGATCTCACACCCGAGGCTCTCCACGACGGAGATCGGTATCGCCACGATCGAGCAATTGCAGGACGCCGCGGCCGCGGTCGAGAATGGCCGGCTTTCGGCGGAAGCCTTGTCGCGCATCCGAGAAATTCAATGCGGGTTTGCAGCAGAAAGCTGAGCGGTTGTTCGATCTCAAGGTGGACCTGAATCCGCTGGGCAAGCGCTGAGGTGATGCGATGACCATCAAGGTGGCGCTTTCTGGGGCTATGGGCCGTATGGGACGGCGGGCTGGCGCGGCGCTCGCAAGAATGGAGGGGGTCGACTTCGCCTGCGGCCTTGTTCGCTCGTCCGATTTAGCTGCCGATGGATGCGCGGCACCGCTGGTCAATGACGCGCAGGTGGCGATCGATCACTGCGACGTGTTGATGGATTTCACCGATGTCGACCGCACGCTCGAACTGTCTCGCTTGTGCGCGGCGGCCGGACGTCCAGTCTTTGTCGGTACGACGATGCGGACGGAAGCGGACCTCGACACGCTGCGAAAGATTGCCGTCGACATTCCGATACTCTGCGCGCCGAACGTGACACGCGGTGCCGCGACGCTTCTTGGGATCCTGGAAGAGTTGGCGCGGCGCCTCGGCCCGGACTATGACGCCAAGGTCCTCGGCATGCACCATCGCGCTAAGAAGGAGGTGCCAAGCGGTACGTCTGGCGAGATCGCCCGGCGCATCCGCACCGGCCGCGGAGATGACACGCCGCCGGAAATCGCAACCGTGCTGGCGGGCGGCACCTATGGCACCCACGAAGCGCTCTTCGCCGGCCCGAATGATGAAATACGCATCACCCATACAGTGACCCGGCCGGATATTGATAACTCCGTTTTGCGTGCGGGGCTCGACTGGCTGGTGACGAAACCGACCGGATTTTACGGCATCTCAGAGGTGCT
>CAXGSZ010000505.1:0-2452 GCA_964012455.1 uncultured Alphaproteobacteria bacterium | reverse complement strand
TTCGACTCGCCGTCCGGTAGCTCCCTGATGCTGTTGCGGACGAGCCGTTCCGTATAGTCGATCAGCGCGCGCATGTATTTTTTCAACTGGTCAGCGCCGTAGGTCTCCGCAAGTTTCAGGATTTCCGCTTCGCCCGCGATCAGGGCCGCAATTTGCGCCCGTACGTCGCCGAGCACCTTGTCCGGCACGCGCGTATTGTGCTCAATCAGCCGCATAAGCGTATCGTTCGGCTCATTCGCAACGTAAATCTTGCTCGGCGGTATTCGCAACCCCTCCTGATAAATCTCGTCGCTGTCCGCTGCTTGGCCGCCGGCGACGCGGCCGCCGAGGTCGGTGTGGTGCAATATCAGCCCCAGGATACAAATGCGCTCGCCGTCCTTATAGACGGGGCGGAACATGAAGATATCGTTGAGGTGGCTGCCGCCAGTATAGGGATCGTTGCTGGCAAGGATATCGCCCGGCTGGATGTCGTCGCTGTAGTAGTCTAGGCATCCGTGCAATGCTGGCATTGTCGCTCCAAGATGCCCCGGAAGTGCGAGGCCCTGTGCAACCATGTCGCCGTCCGCATCGAGGATCGACGCAGAGAAATCCATATTGGACTTCACCAATGTCGAACGCGAGGTCCGAAGAACCGATACCATCATATTGTCGGAGACCATGACGAGGGCGTTCTTAATTAGTTCGAGACGGATCGGATCGACCATGGATGCAATTCCGCATGTAGACGCAAAAGGGAGAGGCGGTCGCCTCTCCCAGTAATCTACGGCCAAATTGAATTCGGGAAAGTTTTATTCCTGCAGTCCGTCGCGGCCGAGGGAGCGGCTGAGCAGTAAATACAAACGGCCGACATCGGCGGTCATGAAGGTCGAGTGCAACAGGTTCTCCGGATCGACTGCTTCGGATTCACGCACCAACCGATCGAACTCGTCGACGAACCGTGTCACGTACTGCCGCATATCTTCGTCGCCCTTCAGCTTGTCCGTGATGCGACCGATGATCGCCGCTTGTTTTCCTTTTAGCAGGTTGCGCGTGAAGATACTGCGGTCGCCGTTGGTATAGCGTTTCCAGTCGGCATCGGGCACCTTGGCGTCGAGCAGACGCGTCAGGTCGATCGAGAGAGAGTTTAGATCCTCGATAATGAAACGGGCGGTCTTGAGGAATAGATCACGCCGCATCGTGAGGTCTTCCTCCTGAAGGATGCGCGCCTGATCGGCCGCTGCAGCGGAAGCCTTTATCAGGCGTGTCGCCTGATCGTCGAAGGTCTCGCCCGTCTCCAATGTCTTGGCGACGGAGGCTTCGAGTGCCGTCAGCAAGTCACCAGTATTCTTCTGAAATGCCGCCGTGGCGTCATCGGCGTTAATCTTGGCTTCTTTCGCAGCCTCTCCGAAAACGGTGGTCTGCTTGGCAAGGGCGCTTAACGCTTCCTTGACCTGCCGGTTCGTCTTATCGGAGGTCTCAGCGAGTCCGTCCGTTTGCTCTCGGAAAGCTGCGTTGAGTGCTTGCAGGCGGGACGACAGAAGTTCCGTGGAGCCGTTCAGTTCAGTTGTCTGCTGGGAAAAGGCATCGCCGATCAGGCGGATGCGTTCGGCAGCTTCTGCGGCAGCCTTCGACAGTTCTTCCGACTCGCGGCTGAGCGCTTCCCGATTGTCATTGACCTGCATGCCAACCTGTATGGACGCAGTGGTGAAACGCTCGGTCTGTTGTGTAAAGCGTTCTCCGACGTCATCGAGCATGCCGAGGGCGGTCGAGATTCCATCCTTCAACCCGTCGATCTCGGTGTTAAAACCGCTTCCGGCCCCGACGATTTTCTCGCGGACAGCATCGGCCGCTTTCCCGAGCGCCGCGATCTGGAATTCCAGCACCTCGCCAATCTTGTCGGTTTGGCCGCGGGCGTTTTCCGTCGCTTTGCCGAGATGGGTGGTCTGGGCTTTGACGGCCGACTGAATGCTCTTTGATTGCGCTGCGAGGTGTTCGGCGAGGGATCGCAGTTCCTGGCTGTCCGCGCGCAGCGAATCTCGGATCCGGCTGGCTTCGTCGGAGGCCTGTGTCGCGACGTCCTTCAGCTCGGTGGTCTGATCCTGTATGATGTTCCGGATACCACTGACCTGCGTTGCTGCGTAGTCGGAGGCGGTGCGCAGTTCCAGACTTTGCTTGTGAAGCAACTCACCGATGGTCTTTGCCTGTGCGGTCGACCAGTCGGCGGATTCCCGCAGCGACTGCGCCTGAAGTCTCATCGACTCGCCAATGCTGCGCGCTTGGGCGATCGCCGGATCGAATGCGTCGCTCATCTCCTGAACGCCACCCTTAACCGCCGCACCAAGCGCTTCCGTGCGCGATGTCAACATCGCTTCAATCTTGGCTGCCTGACCGTCGGCGGTTTCCGAGGCGAGCTGCAGCTCTTCGGCCTGGCGCCGCAGGGCTTCGCGGATCGCTTCGGCGCGCGAGGCGGCGA
>CAXGSZ010000504.1:0-2466 GCA_964012455.1 uncultured Alphaproteobacteria bacterium | reverse complement strand
GTCCGCTCCGAAACCCAAAGAACGGCCGAGCCGAACGTCGCCCGCCAGGGCGGGCATCATTGCCGCTCCGGACGTCAGGCGGATGACGCAGCCGGCACGTGGGGCGATTGTCGAAAGGTTCGGACAGGACACGAGTAGTGGCAGCAGTGCCAAAGGTGCGACCTTTAAGACACGTCGGAGGGCGCAGGTTGTCGCGCCGTTTGATGGCACTGTAGTATTCTCAGGACCGTTTAAAGGCTATGGCCAAATCTTGATCATCCAGCATGGCGACGCCTATCATACATTGCTCGCTGGCATGCGGCGGGTCGATGCTACCCTAGGTCAGCGGCTATTGGCCGGCGAACCGGTCGGTGTTATGGGAGTACAGGAAGCCGGTATGCGTCTTTATGTCGAGGTGCGCCGCAAGGGTCAACCCGTCAACCCGCTTCCCTGGTTTACGGCGGGAAGAGACAAGGTGCGTGGATAATGCGTAATTTTTTGAAGGCTCTACTGACGATTCTCTGCGCCGTCGTGTTTATGGTCGATCCCGGGATGGGTGTCGCAAAGGAGCAGGATCGATCAGAGACATATCGGCTGCTCGAACTCTTCGGCGACGTGTTCGAACGGGTCCGCGCCGACTATGTCGAAGAGGTTTCCGACGAAGAACTCATCGAAGCGGCGGTTCGCGGCATGCTGACCAACCTTGACCCGCATTCAGCGTTCTTGAATCGCAAGAAATTTAGCGATATGCAGGTACAAACTAAAGGCGAATTCGGAGGCCTCGGCATAGAGGTGACGATGGAGGCGGGTTATGTGAAAGTGGTATCGCCGATCGACGATACTCCCGCTTTCCGCGCCGGCCTCAAAGCGGGCGACCTTATCACCCATCTCGACGGCGAAAATGTTCAAGGTCTCAGTCTTAGCCAGGCAGTCGAGCAGATGCGTGGGCCGGTGAATAGCGACATCAAGCTTACCGTTCGTCGCGGAACCGAGAGTTTCGACGTGTCGATTACCCGGGACAAGATCAGGATCCGATCTGTGCGCAGCAGGACCGAGGGGAATGTAGGTTACCTGCGGATCACAAGTTTTAGCGAGCAAACCATGAGTGGGCTCAAGAGTGCGGTCAGCAAGATCAAGACGGAACTCGGCGACAAGCTCTCCGGATTTGTGCTTGATCTACGTAATAACCCAGGCGGTCTTTTGGACCAGGCCGTATTGGTCACGGATGCATTCTTAGAAGAAGGCGAAATTGTTTCCACACGAGGGCGCGTACAGAAAAATGCGCAGCGGTTCCATGCGTCACCGGGCGATATAGTTGAAGGCTTGCCGATCGTGGTGCTGATAAATGGCGGTTCCGCGTCGGCGTCCGAGATCGTCGCCGGGGCGCTACAGGACCATAGGCGCGCCGTCGTTCTAGGGAAGCAATCGTTTGGAAAAGGCTCCGTGCAGACCATCATTCCGTTAGGGCGGAGCGGCGCGATTAAACTCACGACTCAGCGCTACTACACACCATCGGGTACCTCGATCCAGGCGCGCGGAATTTCGCCCGATATAGAGGTGTCACAGGCCAGAATTGAGCCTGTTGAAGCGGCTTCGCGCCGACGACGCCATGAAGTGGACTTGCGTGGCGCACTCCGAAACGATCAGTCAAAGGGCGACAACAATTACGAAGGTGAAGGCGTCAAGAAGACTGACGATGGCGAAGCGGGTGAAAGTGAGGCGAAGAAGACGCCGGCTGCACCGCAACGCGTCGACTATCAGTTGGCTCGTGCCCTGGATTTGCTGCGCGGCCTCGCGCTGTATCGCAATCGTATAGTCAACTAGGGACGGCGACCCCTGAAGCTACCATTTATAAAGCAACGCGACGAACGTCCCGTCCTCGATGATTTTGACGACAACGAAGCGGATGCTCACCTGCGGCCGCGTGAAAGCAATTCGAACCTAGCTTGGGTTCTCCTGTTAGGAGGATGGGGCGCCGCTGTCGCCCTGATTGGGGGGATCGTCGGCTATCTTTGGCTCGCCGCTGATAGTATCGAAGCGGAGTTGAAACAGCAGCGCCCGCAGGTCACGATCAAGGTCAAGCCGAAACGACGCAATGTCGAGCGTGCTGCCGCACTATCGAGTGAAGAGAAGCCGCTGGCGCAAGATACCCTACCTGCGGATAAAGGCACTGCCACCGCCCAAAGTCGCGGTGAAGGTAGCGACGACGATCTAAAGGCCAGTTTGTCGCGCTTGTCCGGTAAGCCAAAAGACGCGAGGAGCGAGACTACGGAGGCAAAGGCCGCGCAACCGAAACAGATTGAGCAATTAGATAATGAAGCTGGAGCCCCGACGGTCGGAGTGGAACTGCACCCGCACCCGGATCTAAAGTTGATCGAGGAGACAGAAGAAGGCCCATTGCCGAAGATCGACGGGGAGGGCCGACAACCGTGGCGCGTATACAGCCGTCCCTTCAATCGGAAGGAGGTGCGGGCGCGCGTTGCCTTA
>CAXGSZ010000503.1:0-2467 GCA_964012455.1 uncultured Alphaproteobacteria bacterium | reverse complement strand
TAGATGGTCGGGGTCTCGGCCGAGATCGGTCATTCGGGCCTTGATGTCATTGTAGAAGGATTGGCCGTCCTTGAGCGTTCGGGCAGAGGCAAAGATTGCATCGGCAGTTTCCGCCGCGAGTTGACGGCCCGCCTCCGAGGCACCCGCCTGTACGATGACGGGATGGCCCTGCACTGGCCGGCCAATATTCAGCGGTCCCCTAACCGAGAAATATTCACCCTTGTGGTCGAGCGTGTGCAGGCGTTCGGGATCGAAATAGATACCCGCCTCGACATCGCGAATGAACGCGTCGTCCGCCCAACTGTCCCACAAACCAATGACCACGTCGTAGAATTCCCGGGCGCGACGGTAGCGCTCGTCGTGCTCCATCTGCGCCTCAATGCCAAAGTTCAGTGAAGCACTCGGATTAGAGGTGGTCACAATGTTCCACGCCGCGCGGCCGCCACTGATGTGGTCGAGTGAGGCGAACCGTCGCGCGACATGGAAGGGTTCCTCGTAGGTGGTCGAGCCCGTGGCGATCAGGCCCAGGTGTTCCGTGACCGCGGCAAGCGCCGGCAGCAGCGTCATCGGTTCGAACGAGGTGACTGTGGCGCTCCGCTTCAAGGCGTCCATTGGCATGTTGAGGACGGCGAGATGATCCGCCATGAAGAAGGCGTCAAACTTGCCGGCTTCCAGCTTCTGCGCGAACCGTTTGATGTGGGCAAAGTTGAAGTTCGCATCGGCGTAAGCGCCCGGATAACGCCAGGCGCCGGTATGGATGCTGACCGGCCGCATGAAGGCGCCTAGATGGAGGCGGCGTGTATCTGTCATCTGGGTTCCCTCATTCTTTAATCCACCCGGAGTCCCACGTCTTTCAACAAAGGTATGACACGTTCGCCGAAGAATTCCAGGTCAGGCGCGAAGTCGAAGAAGTTGATCTGCACGCCGTCGCAGCCTGCGGCACGGAGGCCGGCGAGCTGTTCCGTGACCTGTTCCGGCGTGCCGAAGACATGCACGTTGCCGCCGATGACCCGCTGGTCGCGCTTGTGACCGCGCCAAGAACTTTGATTGCCCCGCGTCATGGTGCCCATCAACCCGTCGACCGCGCCCCGGTCTTCACCCTCAAGGATCGCGCGGCAGACTGCCTCGACCTCCTTCTCGGTCTCCCGGCAGATTACATGCGGGTTGATGACCGTGCGGATCTGCCGGCCCTTCGCCCGAGCCATAGCATGGATATGCCGGGTGTGATCCGGCAGCGTCTCCAACGCGTCCGATATTTCGGCGCCACCCGGGCTAGTTATGAAGATCAGGTCGCTGTAACGCGTTGCATAGGCAAGGCCGGCATCGGAACTTGCGGCGCTTACCATGATCGGCCGGCCGTTTACCGGTTTTGGTGAAATATACGCTTCGTTGAGCGACCAGTACCTTCCCGAGGCCGTGACGTTCCGTTCCTCGCGCCATAGCGTCTGCATGAGATCGGTGAACTCTGCCATCATGACGTAGCGATCGTCATGCGGAATGGAGCCGAGTCCGAACATACACATCTCGTGGGGCCGGAATCCGGTTACAAGATTAAATCCCCAGCGTCCGCCGGTCATATGGTCCAGCGTCGCACCCATCTTCGCGAGATGCAGCGGGTGCCAGCCATAGAGGGCGTGCACGGTCGAAATGAGGATGATCCGCTCGGTGAGTGCCGCAGTGCCGGCGGTTACAAGCAGAGGGTCGAGAGAGTATTTTCGATACTGCATGTCACCGCCGTGGCCGTCTGCGCCAAGCCACTGCGCCAATCCAAAGGCCAAGTCGAACCCCAAAGTCTCCGCGCGCGCCGTCAGTCGGGCATTGTAGTCGAACCCCCAATCGGTGTCGCGCGGTGCCGTCGATGGTGTCCAGCCGCCGTTCTGAATTGGCAGGAAGAGACCCAACATCAGCGGTTGACGACATGCGTGTGCGAGGGGTGTTGGGGCGTTCATGCGATGGCCCGTTCGAAGGTGCTAGAAATCCAAATCGGCATAGTGGCGTGGCGGCGGGCACCCTGGGATATGATCACCCAAAAGGGAGCGGAAGCTCGGGCGAGATTTGATCCGCGCATACCATTCTTTCGCGGCCTCATGATCGCTCCAAGGCACGTCACCGAGATAGTCGACGCAAGAGAGATGCGCGGCCGCCGCGATGTCGGCTAAAGAAAAGTCGTTGCCTGCTAGCCAGCGCCGTTCTTCGGTCAGGTAAGAGATGTAATCGAGGTGGACGTGAATGTTCGCGCTTCCGGCGCGGATCGCCTGGCTGTTCGGCTCGCCAAGGCCGAGGAACCGCTTCATAATCTTCTCATCGACGAGATTGCGGGTGACCTCCGAGTCAAACTTTTTGTCGAACCAAGCGACAAGTCGGCGCACCTCGGCCCGAATCGCAGGGCTTCGCCCGATCAGGGGCGGTTCCGGATGTGTCTCGTCGAGGTACTCGACGATGGCGTTGGCATCCGAAAGCACCTGAC
>CAXGSZ010000502.1:0-2468 GCA_964012455.1 uncultured Alphaproteobacteria bacterium | reverse complement strand
GCCGTCATTGTTGAGGATCGGGTTGCCGTCCTCATCCATCACGCGGGCCCAGTTCTTTAGATCGATGCCGATCCCGCCGGTCACGCCCAATGCGGTCATGAAGATCGGCGAAATGCCGTTCGTGCCCGCGACAATTGGGGCATTGTTGACGAACGGGATATAAGGGCTCGTCTCCTTGCCCGTCCAAAGCGCGACGTTGTTGACGCCCGACATCCGGGAGGAGCCGACACCCATCGTGCCTTTTTCCGCGATCAGCATGACCCGCTTGTCCGGATGCTCCGCCTGCAGTTCGCGAATTTCAGCCTGTGCCTTCTCGGAGACAAAGCTCTTGCCGTGCAGTTCCCGGTCTGCTCTCGAATGCGCCTGGTTTCCAGGCGACATCAGGTCGGTCGAAATGTCGCCCTCCGCGGCGACAAAAGTAATGACCTTAATTTCGTCATCGATGTCCGGCAGTTTGGTAAAGAACTCGGCCTTCGCATAACTTTCGATAATGCCCCTGGCGACGGCATTCCCGGCGCGATATGCCTCCGCCAGCCGGTCCGTATCGGCTGCGTATAAATAGACCTGTGTCTTCAGGACGTCGGCCGCCTGTCCCGCGATTGCGGCATCATCACCGAGAGCCAAATCCAGCAGCACTTCGATCGAGGGACCACCTTTCATATGCGACAGCAACTCAAAGGCGAAGGTCGGCGTGATTTCCACCACCTCGAGGTCGCGGATAATGATCCGTTTCAGGAACTTCGCCTTGACGCCGGCGGCGCTCGTCGTACCAGGAATCGTGTTGTAGATGAGGAACTTGACCGAATCTTCGCGGTGTTCATGATTGACGTCCAAGATCTGTGCAATGATCTCTTCGACGAGAGCACCGTCTTCTATGGGCTTTGGGTGCAATCCCTGGGATTTACGCTCTTTAATTTCGTTCAAATACTCTGTGTACAAGCTCATAGCGTTCGACATCCATCAAAGTTGCTGGTGGCCTGGATGCCGCTGTCGAAATTTCCAGCAACCCGGCGGAAAACCCATTGAGTCAAGACATAATTCAGCCAGGAATAGCTTGCAAGGTGATTCCAATTCGTTGATTTGACGGCGTTTATAACCATGCCGGGATAGAAGCTTATACACGGGAGACGCTGTTAACTTTCGGCGGCAGTCCGGCATAAATGAATAACCCCTTTTTTCGCTGAGAGAGGCGGAGTTGACTGCGTTCGCGGTTCAGCCGGCAGCGACGTCAGCTCTATACTCTTTGTTAATTATGCCGTGATAATTTCAGCATTCATAAATTCGCGCCTATACGCTGCGAAGCGTCCAGAAGGTACAATTTGCCCAAGAGAATGATAAACCTTTCGGCAGCCTTATCCATTGCCGTGATGGTTTGGTCGATGCCAGTAGCTATGGCGGCTCATGATTTGGCCCCGCTGAACTTCTTCACCGGGAATTATGCGCCGTTCAACTATGTCGAGGATCATGAGTTGCGGGGGATTTCGGCGGAATTTCTTGGCAAGGTCTTTCGGCCGGCCAAATCCGCCAAGACCTTGAAGGATGGCAAAGTCGTGCCATCGGCCCGCGGCTACAAGTTTGCCCAGCACAAGAAGAAAACGGTGCTGTTTTCTACAACCCGGACGAAAGCTCGTGAGAAGCTGTTCACATGTGTCGTTCCGATCACATCGACGGTAATTTCACTCATCGCGAAACAGGGCGGCGCCCAGACCGTGACCTCGGCCAAGGACCTGGAAGGTTACACAATCGGTACTGTCTGAGGCGACGTTGGCGAACTTCTCCTCCGGGAGATGGTTGTCGAATGGGAAAATTTTTATCGGACGGCTGACCTCAAAACCGCCGCAAAAATGCTGATCGGTGGACGGATTGATCTTTGGGCTTGGGAACGGCGGGTCGCCAAGTGGAACCTTAAAACGCACGGGCTTAATATAAACGACCTTGAAGTTGTGAAGGCACTCGCAGAATCGCAGCTCTATTTCGCTGTTCAGAAAGATATGGACAATCGTCTCGTCGATGTCCTGTAATCGGCGCTGGATCAGGTTCGGGCCGCCGATTGAGGATGCGCTTCGCGACAGGCGGGTCGTGCTTATGTGCCGGCTGGCGACAGGCCTAACATGGGGGCACGCACTTTTCTGTAGTTCGCCTCGAATCGCTCGATGACCTCTCGGCAATAGGGGTTGTAACGGGAAACGTCTTCGAAGAGGCGGGTGTCGTGACGAACAGAGTCCACGGCATCCATGAGCGATCCGAAAGAAATCGTATCGATGTTGGATCGTTTGAAGCCACCACGTGCCACAATCTGACCAATATAGTGGGTGAGGAACAATGTCTCCGCCAGATCTCTGTCGTGTGCCGCAGCCGTCGTCTCGGTAATCGAATACCCCGCCGCGGTTAGCCTCTAACAAAATGCGTCATATGTGCTGGAAACGAGATTGTGCCCGGTAATGACCACGCGAAATCCATTCATGTCA
>CAXGSZ010000501.1:0-2472 GCA_964012455.1 uncultured Alphaproteobacteria bacterium | reverse complement strand
TTCAATGAGTCGCTTCAGTCGCGATTCTTCGGAAGTTCCGTCTTCACCCTCATCATTGCCGTCCAGCGCATTGACGTCGGTGATCTCGTTAGGATCGAGATCGTCCGAGTTGCTCTCGAGATTCGATTCCAAAATCGATTCGAGATCTCCTGTGCGTGCATGATTCATAAGCCGAAGCTCCATTGTGTATTGCGTTGGTCGGGTTGTTCAGGAATTGCCGTATTGCGGAAGTCGCACCTCCTTACATGGTGTCCTTCATGACCGATATCCGTCGTCCCATGCGACAAGCGGTACCGGCGCCCGCCACCCGTTTCCTGCGGCGCTCTGCAAGCATCCGAGCCAGTTATATAAGTCCATTCACCCCTTTTTGAAGACATGTACTTCTGTACATCGAAGTTGGGTGCGCTTATACTCTAAAGGCCCCTTCTTCTATCTACCACGTTCCGTGGGCCAACGGTGCATTATCAGCACATGTCAGCGGTTTTTCCACCCGCCACGTAGACAGACGGTCGATTCCCACTTACGGCCGGCGGGGCGAGACGCCCAGGTCCATTTCTCAAGGCTCTCTTCCCTCTACGGCTCAACCCACCGTTTGGTTTACAAATCCCGTGCCAAGCGTGCGTTTTTTGCCGCTGAACGGCCGTTTGCGGAATTTCTGACACGCGCGATAGCGCCCAGCTCACGGCCTGTTACCACACTGACTTAGACCAACAACAACGCCCCGTGGTTTCGCATCCGAACCGCCACATTTGTATCGGCATTGTAAGACCCGACGACGGCTGGCGCGCCTACCCCTTCGAAAAAAAGTTCCGATATTCATAGGCTTGCGGATGGAACCGATATGTCAAGACTGATCCGGGGAAGGAATCTCCATTATTGCAGCCTTCTTTTTGCAGACCCGGCCAGCTATATTAAAAGCCTCGCTAGCCAAGCTGTATGTATATACAGTATTCTCCTCGGCAGGAAGGATGCGCTTGCAGCTTGGCTAGCCGAGACCAACCTCCCCGATACTCCCTCGTATGATTCGGCCAGCGTCAGTTTTTGGACGCTTTTGGTCAAGTTTTGTCACTTTTTTCCCTTGTCGTGACCGGCGCGTCGCGCATCTCCGATACACACCACCCCCACGCCTGGCAAAGGGGACCGGCACACGAGCGCTCCCCTCAAGAACTGAGTAACCGTCGGGCGGCCTTTGGTTCATACGCCTGAACGCAAAACGCCGAACGTGCTTAAGGCACGTTCGGCGTTTCTTGTTACCCAATCGATCGCGTGGAAGCGGGATCAGGCCTCGTTGGTCATGATGATCGTACCGCTCGCGGCAAACATGCCGCCGACGCCATGACAGACCGACAGCTTCGCGCCTTCGACCTGCCCGGGCGCGGTGCCACGCATTTGCCGCACCGATTCCTGCAGGGCGTACATGCCGTACATCCCCGAATGCATGTACGAGAGACCGCCACCGTTCGTGTTCAGAGGCAGCGAACCGCCTCTCGCGGTATTGCGATCTTCGATGAACGCGCCCGCCTCGCCGCGCTTGCAGAATCCCAGATCCTCAAGACCGTACAGCGGCAAATGGGCAAACGCGTCATAGATCATGAGGTGGTCGACGTCGGCATGCGTAATGCCCGCTTCATCGAAAGCTTTGGCGCCCGCCACGCGGAACGCGCGGGACGACGTAAAGTCCTCCATCTGGCTCACCATCGGCGTCTCGACGGATTCGCCGGTACCGAGGATGTACACCGGCTTCTGGGGGAAATCTTTCGCCCGGTCGGCGCTGGTGAGGATCAGGGCACCGCCGCCGTCGGTGACGAGGCAGCACATCAGCTTCGTGAACGGATACGCAATCATCCGCGCGCCAAGCACGTCATCGAGCGTGATCGGATCGCGATACGACGCCCGCGGATTCTCGCCAGCCCATTCGCGCTGAATCACAGCGACGTTGGCAACCTGCTCGAGCGTCGTACCCGTGTCTTTCAGATACCTGAGCACCGGCAAGGTGAAGTTCGTCGTAGGACCCATGCCGCCCCAGGGGCCTTCGAACTGACCCGGCAGCGTGCCGCCACCACCGCCGCCGAATCCGCCGCGGCCGACGCCGCTGCGACCGCTCTCACCGTGCGTGACGATGACGGTATCGCAGAGTCCTTCGTTGATGGCGGACGCCGCGTGGCGCACGTGCAGCATGAAAGAGCAGCCGCCAACGCTGGTCGCGTCAACCCATTTTGGCGTGATGCCCAGGTAGTGCGCGAGGTTGACCGGCGACTCGCCCGCGCAGGCAATGCCGTCGATATCCTGCGGTTTGATGCCCGCGTCTGCGCAGGCATTGAGCGCAGCGTCGGCGTGCAGCATGGTTTGGCTGACGTCCGGAATCTTGCCCAGCTGGGTCGTTTCGGAAGCGCCGACGATGGCTACGGAACGCGGCTTCATGACGCACCTCCTGCAGGCTTGAAGTAGGGCAATGTGATGTCATCCGTCAAC
>CAXGSZ010000500.1:0-2489 GCA_964012455.1 uncultured Alphaproteobacteria bacterium | reverse complement strand
TTCGGATGCACGCTGGATGTGCCTGTCCGGTCAGATTGCGATCGCACTAGACGGCACAGTTCCCAAAGGCATCAATGCCCAAGCCCGGCTAATCTTCGATAACATCAAGAACATCCTAGCCTCGGGTGACATGTCCTTGGAGGATCTTGTGCGGCTCAATGTGTATATCGTCAATCCTGATGACATGCCGGGCTTCCGCACGGTGCGCGATGAATACGTAGGCGACATCAAATGCGGTTCGACCATGATCGTTATAGCCGGCCTCGCCAAGCCGGAGTTCTTAATTGAAATAGAGGCGATGGCCGCGAAATAAGTCTAGTCGATACGATTGAACTAAAACCACTTCCGGATTGGAATGACCATGAAAGTCAAAGCCGCCGTCGTCTACGAGAACGCAGATCATCCCTTCACCAAAACCCGGCCGTTAAAGATCGAAGAGGTCGATCTCGATCCGCCCGGCCCCGGCGAAGTACTCGTTAAGGTCATGGCGGCCGGTCTTTGCCATTCCGACCTTTCCGCCATCGAAGGCGTACGCCCCCGCAAGATGCCTTACGTTCCGGGACACGAAGCCTCCGGTATCGTCCAGGAAGTCGGCGAAGGGGTAACACGGGTCAAACCCGGTGATCACGCCATTCTTTTTTTCGTACCAAATTGCGGCACCTGCACCTCCTGCGACCGAGGTGAACCCTATCTCTGTGACACGGCTTATGAAGCGCGCGGCGATGGCTCGCTGATCACCGGCGAGCATAAAATTCGACTAAATGGCGAGGTCATCAATCATACGTCCGGCGTTTCCTGCTACTCCGAGTACATGGTCCTCGCCGAAGGGTCCGTCATCCCAATCGAGGAGGACATCCCGCTGGAAGACGCTGCCCTCTTCGGCTGTGCCGTCGTTACCGGGGTCGGCGCGGTGGTCAATACCGCAGCGGTCCCACCCGGCGCCACGGTCGCGGTACTGGGGCTCGGCGGAGTCGGTCTGAACGCCATGATGGCGGCCACACTGTCTGGTGCAGAGCGCGTTATCGCGGTCGACGTCCTCGATGACAAACTAGCTTTCGCACGTCAACTGGGCGCCACGGATACGGTCAACGCCAACGACGGCGACTGCGTGGAACAGATCAAGGACATGACCAAAGGTGGCGTCGACTTTGCGATTGAACTGGCGGGTGTTCCAAAAGCCCTTGAGACGGCCTACCAGATGTGCCGCAGAGGCGGTACCGTCGTGACAGCCGGTTTGCCACGGCCTGAAGCAACGCTCGATATCCCGATCGCCCAACTCGTAAGCGACAACCGGACCGTCAAAGGCAGTTATATGGGAAGCTGTATTCCCCGCCGCGACATCCCTCGGTTCCTTTCGCTGTACCGTCAGGGAAAACTTCCTGTGGACAGGTTGCGCAGTGGCTTCGTTGACTTTGACGGCCTCAACGCCGGCTTCGACCGACTGGCAGCAGGCGATGCAGTCCGTCAGGTTCTCCGTCCACACGGTATGACCAGCGGATAGGCGCATCCCAGAATTCCGGCTTATAAGTTTCAATTCGCCCATAATTTCGGAGACGCGATAGCGTTATGCGAAATTACTGCCTCAGCGCGGGGGTCCGAACTCTGATGTGGCCTTTAGTCTCACGCACAAATTACGGGTTCATGCTCTGCATGCCCCGGAATGGCTATGTTGTCGCGCCAATCGGGAGTGTCGTCATTACGCTTAATATATCAAAAACCGAAATGGCTCGGTAACGCATATTTGACAAATTATCGATGCGCTAGAATGTGAAGCAAACCCAATTCCCCTACTCCGCGACTTCGACCGATCGCTCCAAATAGTCCCTGTATTTCGGCACAGATTCTGCCGAGACATAGACCTGTCCGTCAAAAAGACGGCGCTGGGTCCGGTAGAGACTGGCTTTCTCGGCAAACCAGCCATTACCATCTCGACGCGCGCTCGCCGACGCATGCAAGATGCCAGACGGATGCATCAAACGCACATCCCCGTTTTCACTTGGTTTGGTATTGCGGTGGACCAAGGTTCCTTCGATCTGTGACGCAATCGCGAGACAGGTCGAACAGGTACCCGGCAGCGCACGGTGCGGGTCGCCCATTGAAATCATGCGCACGGTGACATCGCCGTCGCTTTCAGCAAGGCCTGCGCCTGTCAACGTCGTTGCGGCCTGCGCCAAGGAAACGAACCCCACTGAAGGCCGATTTGTGGCGCGAGACAGCGCTTCTTCCATACTTTCCATGAAACCAAGCTTGATCGCAGCGGCGCCGCGCACCTCCTGCAAAAGCCTCAGCGCGCCTGGATTGGCTTCGAGATCTTTCGGCAATTCGTCGCCGTTGAGATCAACGGTTTTCGCTTCGACGAGAACACAAAGCGCCGCGGCGTCGACGATGGACGCTTCGACCATCCCGAGGCTCGGCGTCTCCAGTATGTCGATCGTATTACCTGTTGGCAGTAGCTCGCCGGTAATGGCGCCTCCTGGCTCCATGAAATC
>CAXGSZ010000499.1:0-2493 GCA_964012455.1 uncultured Alphaproteobacteria bacterium | reverse complement strand
ATAAAGAAAACACGAACAATGCTCTCACCGGTGTAGAGATAGAACATCGGCGCAATTAGCACGCCCCACAACGAGGCGTAGAGCCAGAACGCCCCCTGCGCCATTGGCCAGCTGCCGCTGAACATGATTTTTCCGGAGAACCATCCCAGGCCCAGAATGCCGATAAACAACACCCACTTCATTGGCCCGAGCGCCACCGCCTGCATAACCGCAGGATTTAGCGCCACGACGAGAGCAATTATGCCCGTGAGCGCCACGCCGAGCGCCATGTAGTTGTAGACGCTGAGCATATATTTGCGCAGACCGGCATCAATATCGGCATCTACGCCGACCTGTGTTGCCGCTCGCGCGAAACTTCCACTACGCGGATCCAAAGCCATCCTAATAACCCCTGATTGCTAGGCTTAACCTGCGCTAATAATTGGGAGTTCGGCCGCGAATTGCAACCATTTCCCACTTCAATCGTTACGAAGAAAGGGAGCGGCTTTGAGATTGAGCGCTCGCCATGTGCCCACTAACCCAAGTACCGTAGTCACCGCGAGCGCCAAAAACAGCGTCCACAGCAATGGTTCCATCACGAATTCCCAGCGCATGCGCATAATTTTCTCGACGATCGCCCACGCGGCAAACGTGCCTAGCAGTGCTGCGAGAAATGCCGCTAGAGCGCCGACCAATCCGGCCTCAGTGAGAAACGTGGTCATGATCCTCAATTTCGTCGCGCCGACGACCTTGAGAACTACCGCATCATAGACACGGCGACGATGATCCGCCGCGATGGAACCGCCGAGCACGAGGATACCGGCCAGGATCGCAACCGCCGCAATACCTCTGACAGCAACGCCGAGGTTGGACAAGACCTCGTTCACATCCTCCAGCACCTCCTTGACCCGGATTGCCGTGACATTCGGAAAAGCATCGGCGACGGCGCGCTCCAGCGCGAGTTCTTGCCCCGGATCGATCTGGACTGTCGCGATCTGGCTCTGCGGTGCTCGTTCCAACAGACCGGGTGAAAATACCATCACGAAATTGATGCCGAGGCTGGTCCAGTCGATGACGCGCAAATTGGCGATGCGCGCCGAAACCGTCTTGCCCAATACGTTCACCGAAAGGGTGTCACCGATGCCAAGGCCAAACGCGCGCGCCGCCCGCGCGTCAAACGACACGAGCGGCTCACCCACATAAGCGGCCGGCCACCAATCCCCATCTGTAATACGGCTTCCCGGTCCCGGCGGTTGCCGCGACCAGGTCAACCCGCGGTCACCCCGCAGAATCCAGCCGAAGTCCGGCGGCGGCACGATCTCCTCGACCGGTGTCCCGTTCAAAGCGACGATCCGGCCGCGCAGCATAGGAACGCTTTGCACATTCCCCACCCCGGGAAAGTCCTCAACGAGACGTTGAAACGCGGCCGTTTGGGACCTTTGGATATCGATAAAGTAGTAACCGGGTGCTTCCTCGGGCAAGACCTGCTCGATCTGCCGCTTCAGGTTAGCTTCCAACAATGCCACCGCGACCAGCACGGTAAACCCGAGCCCAAGCGACAGCAATGCGCCGGTCGTCGGCACGCCCGGACGGTGCAGATTGGCAAGCGCCAGACGCATGAGCGGCTGGCGGGGTCGCGGCAACCTCCGCAGGCCACGCACGACCGCCTCGCCGACAAGCCGGAATATCAAAAAGGCCAAGGTGGCACCCGCGATATACCAGCCAGCCATATCCGGCCGCGTCGCTGTTGCGACGGCCAACAGCGCAATCAGCGCCGCGAGGACGCAAATGAAGAGAATGATACGCCGCGGCGGACGACCGGGAAGGCGCTCAGTCGTGTTGCGGAAGAGTGCAGCCGCCCGAATTTTTGCAGCGAGACCAAGTGGCCATAATGTAAAGACCGCGGCGACGAGAAATCCGAAGGCAGCCGCAATCGCCAGCGGTTCCACGTAGAAGCCGGCTCGTGCGGCGACCGGCAGACGACCCTCCAGCAAGGGGGATGCGATGTTCGGCGCCAAAACGCCGAATGCGAGACCGATCAAGATGCCTACCGCAGACATGGCGGCAACCTGTAAAAAGTACACACGGAAAACGGTTTGCCGACTTGCGCCGAGGCACTTCAGGGCCGCGATCGAAGTGACACGGGATTCCATGAAAGACCGCACCGAATTCGCCACGCCGACACCGCCCACCAGTAGCGCCGTAAGACTGATCAATGCGAGGAATAGTGCGACTCGGTCAACGAAGCGTTGAATGCCCGGAGCGGCATTTTCAACATCGCGGATGCGCCATCCGGCGCTTGGAAAGCGCTCCTGCAATTGCGCGCGCCAAACGGCTAGGTCTGTGCCGGGCGTCAAGGCGAGACGATAATGGTATCTGATCAAGCTGCCTGGCTGTTCCAGGCCGGTCGCCGATAGCGCTGAGGCGGCAACAATCACCCGGGGTCCCAGCCTAAACGCCTGCGTACCTCGGTCCGGTTCACGATCGACTATCGCAACCGCCCGAAACTCGGCG
>CAXGSZ010000498.1:0-2496 GCA_964012455.1 uncultured Alphaproteobacteria bacterium | reverse complement strand
CGCTCTCGATTTCCGCATCTTTCGTATCTACCAACAAAATCGGCAGAAAGGACAAGAAAGCATATCGTGTCGCAGTGTCCAGCAAACCAATGCCAGAGAGTAGCGAATACCCGCGGGGATCGTGAATACCCCAACCTTTAACGGCGTCATCCGGCGCTTCCTCGTCGCCCGCCAACGCGGCGACATGCGCTTCAAGCCGTCGCAACAGCAACCAGACGAGAACACCGCCCACCAGGCCAAGCACGCCAACTGCGATCGAACTCGTCCGCCATCCGACGAATCCTATTCCCAACGCGACGCTCGTCGGCAGGATCATTTTCCCGACATCGCCAGAAAAATTATAAATGCCAAGCGCCGCCCGCCGCGGACCATTGCGATAAGCGTCGGCAACGAGTCCGGAAGACACAGGATGCTGGACGGCGCAGCCCGCACCGACGACGACCAATGCCAATCCAAGTCCGATGAATCCTCCTGCGAACCCTGCAAGTATGTATCCGACACCGGCGACGATCGTGCCGATCGCCAATATCCCTTTTGCGCCAAAACGCTCAGCCAGGAAACTCGCCGGCAATTGAAATCCTGCCAGGGCCGCGCTGGTAATCGATTTCAGCAATCCGACCTGCACCAATGAAAGGCCGAGCGCATCCCGCCATATCGGGAGCAATACATAAATTACATCCGTAAACCCGTCATGCAGGCAATGCGCCCCTCCGCATATACCGAGCGTTCGCCGCGCTTGCGGCACATCGTGTTCAGACTGTGTTACTACCGTCATATTGGAATGGGATAGCGAAGTCGATATCATTGAGCAAACCGCTTGTTTCGATATATTTATTGATCTTACTCATGGATCACCCTTGGCGCCGATCCTTTCGCGCCGTGGCCTGAGCTGTCGAGTTCACGAAGTGCGCTATCTCGATTGGCGTCGGTCACCAGCACCCGTATTCTCCGCGGCTTTTCCAGGCCGAGACCGGAGTGTCATCCCGCGCCTGGCGTCAGCAACTCCGTCTGCAGCGAGCATTGCGGATGCTTGCCGACAGCCACACAGTCACGTCGGTCGCGATCGACCCTTTTTATGCCAGTCTAAGTGCCTTTATCACGATGTTCCGCCGGACCCTCGGCGCCTCAGCGACACGGTATCTATCCTTGACCGAAGCGCGCGTGCGGCCACATCAAATCTCTATTGCAATGCGATATGATAAAAGCGGACTCCCCAAGTAATACACTGATTATAAAATATTTTTTTGCCCTGTTTTCAATATTGCCGTGCAATAAATATAAATCCGCAACTCATTTGCAAGATAAAGACGCAAGGACGCCATACCCGCCGCTGAAGATATCTACGGGTACTATTTGGAAGACCTTTACGTCGGCATAACAGCGGCCTATGCCAAAACCTTCACAGAGACGGACATCGTTCTGTTTGCGAAAATTTTTGGGTTACGTACACCCGGTCCACCTCAATCAAGAGTTTGCAGACGCCACAATGTTCGAGGGTCGGATCGCCCCAGGTATGCTAACCGCAAGTTTCATTTCTACTGTGCTGGGGACAAAGTTGCCTAGCCCTAGATGCATATATCTGCGCCAGGACTTGCGCTTTCTGGCTCTGGTGCGCCCCAGCGATACCGAACATGCTTAGATTACCATAACCGACGTAAACCCGGACAAGAAGCGAGTCTTCGCGCATACTGGCTATCGCGTTGGCGACACGCCAGCCGTTGTGGGGGATGCTACTCTGTTTGTGGCTCTGCGCCGCAAGGATGTATGAATGGGGCTTTCCACCAGCGCCGGTTCAGTGCATGTACTGGGCCGCGACGAATATTGAGGACCAACAAGACCACATGCGTATTCTACGTCACTTCCAAGAGACCCCGGATGACCTGACCGGCGCCACCGTCGCGATCGGCAATTTCGACGGCGTGCACCGAGGCCATCAGGCGGTTATCGGGCATGCCGCAGACGTGGCCAGGAACGGCAACACGCCGCTCATTGCGATGACGTTTGAACCGCACCCGCGTCGATTTTTTCAACCTAAAGGCAAGCCGTTCCGGCTCACGCCAATCCGCACCAAGGTCGCCCAGATAGCCGCTCTCGGTGTTGACGCGATGCTGGTGGTTCGATTTGACCGCCGATTCTCACAATTGACAGGAGAGGAATTTATTGATCGCGTGCTGATCGACGGCCTCAAGGCGCGCCACATTGTCGTTGGATATGACTTTACGTTCGGACGCGATCGAGGTGGAAATACCAAATTAATGACGGCCCGCAGCAATGCCGGCGCATTCGAATTCGACTCGGTCGAGCCGGTCGCTTCAGCCGACGACGTCATCTATTCCTCGACCGCAATCCGCAATCACCTGCACGAAGGCAGACCTGGTCATGCTGCCGCGCTTCTCGGCCGACCATTCGAAATTGAGGGGCGCGTCGCCCATGGCAATCAGATCGGCCGGACCATCGGGTTTCCGACCGCCAACGTCCTACTCGCAAACTATTTGC
>CAXGSZ010000497.1:0-2498 GCA_964012455.1 uncultured Alphaproteobacteria bacterium | reverse complement strand
TGGCCTATCGCCATGATCTTCCGTTTGTAGCGACAAATGAGGCGTTTTTTGCAGACGAAGAAATGTATGAAGCCCACGATGCGCTTTTGTGCATTTCGGAAGGCGTTCCGCTTTCAAAGCAGGACCGTCGTCGGGTTACGCCAGAGCACAGATTTAAGTCCGCGGAAGAGATGCGCGTCCTATTCGCAGACTTGCCGGAAGCCATAAACAACAGCCTTGTGATTGCCCGGCGCTGCGCATTCATGCCGGACACCCGCGATCCTATCTTGCCGACGTATCCCGAACTCGATGGACGAACCGAAGAACAGGCGTTGAAGGATTGGGCCGAAGATGGCCTTGAGAAGCGACTTTTGGAGCACGTCTATGACGGTGAGATGGATGAAAGGTGTCAGCGGAAGTTAGCGGAACCTTATAAGGAGCGCTTCGAATTCGAGCTCGGCGTGATAAATCAGATGGGATACGCGGGATACTTCTTAATCGTTGCGGATTTTATCCAGTGGGCGCGAAGGCAGGATATCCCGGTGGGGCCCGGACGGGGATCGGGTGCGGGATCAGTGATCGCTTGGGCATTGACAATCACCGACCTCGATCCGTTGCGTTGGGGGCTCCTCTTCGAGCGGTTTCTTAATCCTGAACGGGTTTCGATGCCGGATTTCGATATCGACTTTTGCAGAGACGGACGTGACAAGGTCATCCGATATGTCCAATCGGAGTATGGTCACGACCGCGTTGCTCAAATCATCACCTTCGGAAAGCTGGAAGCCCGTGCTGTGCTGCGTGACGTTGGCCGCGTGCTCGAGATGCCGTATTCACAGGTAGATCGTATCTGCAAGCTGGTTCCAAACAACCCCGCGAATCCAGTTAAACTGCAGCCGGCTATTGATGGCGAGCCGACCCTTCAACAGATGCAGCGGGAAGACGAGAACGTGGCGCGTCTGATTAGCATGGCGCTTAAGCTCGAGGGCCTGTTCCGGCATGCGTCGACGCACGCCGCAGGCGTCGTCATTGGCGACCGCCCGCTTGAGCAATTAGTACCGCTATACCGTGACCCTAGGTCCGAAATGCCGGTCACTCAATTTAACATGAAGTACGTTGAAATGGCGGGCCTGGTGAAGTTCGACTTCCTCGGCTTGAAAACATTGACCGTTCTCGACAAGGCGGTGGGTTTACTGAAAGAAAGGAAAATCGATCTCGACCTTGCCCAAGTCCCTCTGGATGACGAGAAGACTTTCAAGATGTTGTGCAAGGGGGACGCAGCCGGGGTCTTCCAGTTGGAAAGTTCGGGAATGAGGGATGTCCTAAAAAAGCTCCGTCCTGATCGGTTCGAAGATATCATCGCTGTCGTGGCACTCTACCGCCCGGGACCGATGGACAACATCCCGAGCTATATCCGCCGCAAGCACGGCGAGGAATCCATCGACTACCTGCATCCGTTGTTGGAGGACGTTCTTAAGGAAACGTATGGCATCGCGATCTATCAAGAGCAGGTCATGGAAATCGCCCGGGTTCTTTCAAGCTATTCGCTTGGCGGCGCCGATCTGCTTCGCCGCGCTATGGGCAAGAAGATTCGCGCCGAAATGGAGGCGCAGCGAAAGAACTTCATCGACGGTGCGGTTGAAAATGGCGTTCATAAGGGGATTGCTGCGGATATTTTCTTTCAGGTGGAGAAGTTCGCAGGTTATGGCTTCAACAAGTCACATGCGGCTGCCTATGCCCTGGTCGCTTATCAGACAGCCTATCTAAAAGCGAACTATCCAGTAGAGTTTCTTGCTGCATCGATGACCCTCGATGCTGGCAATACGGACAAGCTTGGCCAATTCCGTATTGAACTGGAGCGCCAGAAAATCGAACTTCTCCCACCGGACATCCAAAAGTCAGAAGTCTACTTTTCAGTGGAGACGACCGATGACGGGGAACCCGCTGTGCGCTATGCGCTGGCCGCCGTTAAGAATGTAGGCGCCGCGGCGATGGAACACCTGGTGCAGGAGCGGGAAGAGAATGGGGTGTTCAAGGATTTATTCGAGTTTTCTGAGCGGCTTGACGTTCAAGTTATGAACAAGCGGCAGATCGAGAACCTCGCGCGCGCCGGCGCCTTCGATGCAATTGTGCCGAACCGTCGCCAGGTCTTCGAAGCGGTCGAAATGTTAACACGTCTCACCCATGCAATGCAGAACGAGCGCAAGAGCAATCAGGTGAACCTGTTCGGAGACGGATTTGGCGATCAGGCACGTCCGCACCTACCGGATGTCGACGATTGGTCAACTGAGGAAAGACTGCATCAGGAACACGATGCGCTCGGTTTTTATTTATCCGCACATCCACTGGAATCCTACCGACAAACTCTCAATCGCCTCGGTGTGGCCGACTGGGCGGATGTGCAGGCAGGGCGGGTCAGAGGTGGCCGGGTCGTTATGGCCGGTATCGTTTCATCGCGGAAGTTCGTGAACGCCGCCCGTGGTGGCAGATTGGCGTTTGCCCAGATGTCCGATGCAAGCGGC
>CAXGSZ010000496.1:0-2505 GCA_964012455.1 uncultured Alphaproteobacteria bacterium | reverse complement strand
AGGACGGTTCCCAGCAGCGTTTGTCCCAGTTGTAGGGCATTTTGCGGCAGCGTCGACTGGACGACGGTCCCGGTGTTGCCAGACGAAGCGGAGAGCAATTGTGGCAATCCGTTGGACGACGGGGTGGGCGGGACAGGCGTACTCATCACCCGGCCTCTTTAGCGAGCGGTATAGGACGATTTTTAATTCGACCCTGTTGGCGCAAGATTACCATCAGCCGAGCGCTCCTCTTGCTGCGGTTCCCCCGAAGTCGGTTGTTGTGGTTCACCGCCCGGTCGCACGGACTTTTGCGCCGGAACTTCTTGAAAGGTCCCCGACGGCGAAGATGGTAACAGCAGGCGTGCGAGTGAGACGGCGTTCACAGGTCGCAGTCCGTTTACAATATTAGGTGACGGGCTGACGTCGGAAAATGCAAGACCGGACGCGTCTACAGCCGCAAGAACACCGCCGAGGCGCCGAACCATATCAAGACCACTTACCAGCATCCGAGTCGGCATTGCGTCGATATAAGCGGCTGCAATTTCGGAAGCTTCGATGGGATCACGTCCTGCTGTCAGAACCAGGATGGTCTCGACGGAAACGGCACCGGTAAGCTCGACCAGGCGTCCCATGTCATCGAAGTTGTATGGATTGACACCCATCGTATCGATCAGAATGAGCGCCTCCGGGTCTGCTCCATCGACGGCCTCGATCAATGCGAGAGGATCGGGTGCGACGATTACTTCGAGTCCGAGGCGTGTTGCGTAGGATTGCAGTTGCTCCACGCCTTGGGCGCGGATTGTATCGGTGCTGATTAGGCGAGTTGGGTTTCCCAAAATAATTGCCCGTGCCGCCATCTTGGCGACTGCCGAGGTTTTGCCACCGCCCGGTGGGCCGATGAGCATGATTGGCCGTGGTTGTTTGCCTTGTTCGGGCAAAGGCAGAAAATGAAATGTCGCGTCGAGTGCGCCAGCCAATGCCATATGCGGATCGCTGGCTGCTTGCGCAGCAGCGGTATTCAGCAGTCGGTCTGCAAGTTCGGGCGGCGTGCCGTGATCGTCCAGCGCATTGCCGATCAACTGGAGCATTTCGAATGTGAGTGCGCGTTCCTTCTCCGGAATATGCCGGTCGTCTGCGTCCGACGCCGCCGTGACGCGAACACCCCGTGTACCCTCGTCCTCGTGTGTAGCAACGATTACGGCTTCGGCCCCCAATTGTTCGCGGACGAGTTCCATCGCCTCTTGCATTGTCCGCGCGTGGATCGTCTTGAGCCTCATTCGGATTTATTCCTGGCTGTCGGCGGCATGGCCTAGACCTGTCCCAAAGTCTTGATCTTGGCTTTAGGGTGTACCTCATTTTGCGACATCACGACAGTGACCGGACGGAATCGTTCGATTACAGATCGAACAAAGGGTCGAATGCCAGGGCTGACCAGCAAGACAGGGGTTTCTCCCTGCATCGCATGGCGTTCGAATACGGTTCGGACTGCGGTGATGAACTGTTGTAGCTTACTGGGCGCCATAGAGAGTTGTCGTTCATCTCCTTGACCGATGATCGCCTCGGCGAAAGATTGCTCCCATTCCGGCGATAGCGTGACCAGAGGGATGAAACCTTGCTCGTTGACAACGTCGTCAGAGAGCTGGCGTGCCAGACGGGCGCGTACGTGTTCTGTGATCTGGCCGATGTTACGCGTGTATCCGCACGCCTCAGAGACACCTTCGAGGATGGTTGCAAGGTCGCGGATGGAAACCCGCTCGCCGAGTAAGTTCTGTAATACCCGTTGGATGCCACCAACGCTGATCTGATTCGGCACCAGATCCGCGATTAGTTTCTGGTGGCCGCCATCGAGTTCGTCGAGCAGTTTCTGCGTTTCGGCGAATGACAGCAATTCTGACATATTGTCGCGAACGATCTCGGTGAGGTGGGTCGTGATGACCGTAGGTGCGTCGACGACGGTAAATCCACGGAACATGGCTTCTTCGCGGTGCTGTTCACCGACCCACATTGCAGGGAGGCCGAAGGTTGGCTCCACGGTCGCTTCGCCGGGGAGGGATATTTGCTCGCCGCGTGGATCCATGACCAACAGGTTGTTCGGCCGGAGTTCCCCCGACCCAGCTTCGATTTCTTTAACCCGCAGGATGTAGTTATTAGGCGGTAATTGGAGATTATCCTGAATTCGTACGGCGGGCATTATAAAGCCCATTTCGGTTGCCAGTTGGCGCCGCAATGCCTTGATCTGTTCGGTAAGCCGCCGCTCGCTCGGGTTGTTGATAAGTGAGAGTAGACCATAACCGAGCTCAAGCCGGATATTGTCGATTTGTAATGCCGCGCCGATCGGTTCTTCGGGAGGTGGCGCTGCCTGTTTTTCTTCCGCGGCCCGCGCCTCCTCCTGTTCTTCGTTGTGTTGTTGAGAATGCAGCGAATATGCGGTCATTCCGGTGATGCTGCCGAGAAGCAGAAAGGGCAGAGCAGGAATTCCGGGCAGGACGGCGATGGTGAATAGCAGACCGGTGGCGAGGGTAAGCG
>CAXGSZ010000495.1:0-2519 GCA_964012455.1 uncultured Alphaproteobacteria bacterium | reverse complement strand
GGAAGGACGAGTTGGAAGATTTGGCCTTTCAGCAGCTGAATGCAGACGCCCGGCTGTCGATAATCAATCGCCTCGGGTTTTTGCGCGAACGCGGCGATGATCTTGTCATCCGGGTTGTTGACGAGCTGGAAAAGACGCTGGCGGAAGAGGGCGTCCACTCGGTGGTCCTCGGCCGCGAGAAGAAGCCCTATTCGATTTGGCGCAAGATGCAGCGACGCGACGTGGAGTTCGAGCAGCTTTCCGACATCGTCGCTTTCCGAATTATCGTTGAAGATGTAGAGGTATGTTATAGAACACTCGGGGTGATACACAGCCGGTATCAGGTCGTGCCCGGCCGGTTCAAAGATTATCTCTCGATTCCGAAACCGAATGGTTACCGCTCGATTCATACCGGCGTGATGGGTCCGCAGCGCCAGCGCGTAGAAGTACAAATTCGCACGCAGGAAATGCATGAGGTGGCTGAACTCGGTGTTGCGGCCCATTGGCAGTACAAACAAGGCGCACCTTCGGCTTCGAAAGACGGTATGCAGTATCGATGGCTGCGAGAGCTGTTGGAAATCCTCGAACATGCGGCAGAACCCGAGGAGTTCCTTGAGCACACGAAGCTTGAGATGTTCTCGGATCAGGTGTTCTGCTTTTCGCCCAAGGGGGATCTATTCGCGCTGCCATTCAACTCAACGCCGGTCGACTTCGCATATGCGGTGCATACGGATATCGGAAACACCTGTGTTGCGGCCAAGATTAATGGCCGCATCATGCCGTTGCGCACGCGTTTGAAAAACGGCGATCAAGTGGAGATTACAATATCTAAAGCACAGACTCCCTCGCCTGCATGGGAGGCTTTCGTAGCGAGCGGCAAGGCGCGTGCATGTATCCGCCGCTTCATTCGCGGGCAGAGGGTCGAGCAATATGAAAGCCTCGGACAGGAAATCGTCGAGAAGGCGTTCGGTCGAGATGGCTACGAGCTGACGCGCAAGGCAATCAAGGGTGTCCTAAAGAAATTCGATGCCGAAGACGAGGTGGAACTCTTCGCCGCGGTCGGCGAAGGCCAGATAACCGGACGCGAAGTTCTGGAAGCCGTCTACCCGGGTGCGAAACGACAGACGCCACAAAAGAATGTGGTGTCCCTTGAGGAAGCGAGACCTAAATCCCGCAAGAAGTCACATGCAATTCCGATCAAGGGATTGATCCCGGGGATGGCGATGCATTTTGCTGGTTGTTGCCATCCGCTACCGGGCGACCGGATTGTCGGCATCGTGACGACTGGCAAGGGTGTAACGATTCACACAATCGACTGCGAGGCTCTCGAAGCCTTTCACGATGCGCCCGAACGTTGGCTTGACGTATCTTGGGAACGCGAAGGCACAGACGAGTTTCAACACACCGCACGTATTCACACTATCCTGTCCAATACGCCGGGGAGTCTGGGTACGTTGTCGACGGTTATTGGCCGGGACGGGGGCAATATATCCAATCTCAAAGTGACGAACCGTTCCGCAGATTTCTTCGAATTGCTGGTCGACATCGAGGTCACGGATGTGAAACAGTTGAACGACATAATTGCCGCACTTCGGGCGAGTTCTGTTATCCATACCGTTGAACGCCAGCGCGGTTAATAAAACTAATTAGCGAATAGGGATATCATGCCACAGAAAGGTTATTTACGGCTGGGCGTGAACGTCGATCACGTGGCGACCGTGCGAAATGCTCGCGGCATTATGCACCCCGATCCGGTTCGTGCGGCGGCACTTGCAGCAGAGGCTGGGGCGGACAGCATTACGGCGCATCTACGCGAGGACCGACGTCACATCGTCGACGACGATATTGAACGCCTGATGGCGGAGATCGATCTGCCGTTGAATTTCGAGATGGCCGCAACTGGCGAAATGCTTGAGATCGCATTGCGTCATCGCCCTAATGCGGCCTGCATCGTGCCGGAAAAACGAGAGGAACTGACGACGGAAGGTGGCCTCGACGCGGTGCGTGGACATAATCACCTCGGCCCAGTCGTGCGGGATCTATCAGCCGCTGGTATCCGGGTTTCCCTTTTTATCGATCCAGAGAAGGAACAGCTCGATGCGGCTGTATCGCTCGGCGCACCAGTTGTTGAATTGCACACTGGCACTTATTGCGAAATTGAAGACCTTGCGGCCCGGGCGGCCGAGGTGGAGCGCATTGAAATAGCGGCGGCGTACGGTAAGGCGATCGGTCTCGAATGTCATGCAGGCCACGGCCTTTCCTTCGATACTGTAAAGCCGATTGCTGCAATACTGACGATTGCCGAATTGAATATTGGGCACTTTTTGATTGGTGAGGCAATTTTTGGCGGCCTCGCGAACGCTGTAAAACTGATGCGTGGGTTGATGGATGAGGCGCGAGCCGTACGTTCCGATTGAGGATCCAGCGAATGATTATTGGGATCGGTAGCGACCTTATCGATATCAGGCGTGTCGAGAAGACGCTAGAGCGGTTTCCGGAGCGGTTCAAGAACCGTATTTTCACTGAAACTGAGCGTCACA
>CAXGSZ010000494.1:0-2540 GCA_964012455.1 uncultured Alphaproteobacteria bacterium | reverse complement strand
CTGATCCGGATTGAGGGTGCGGATACGGCAAAACTCGAGCGGACGCGAATCGAACCGGCATGAGGTTACGTAGCCCGGACGGGATGACTAACCCGGGGAATTCTGCTTGATTTTCACCATTAGCATTAGGGGAATGGCGAAGAACGCAGCCAGCGCATAAAGCGCAAAAGAATTCACGTACCCGACCATCAGCGCCTGGCGCGTCACCTCCGAGCCCAGTGCCGCCAGTCCCTCTATCGACTCAAATGACCAGAGGCCCATAAATTGCGGATAGCGGGCGATGTCGGTGAATGCGCTGACATTTTCCGCGAGCTCAGAGTAGCTAATCTTTCCAGTGCGCGACACCGTGAGCACGCTGACCGAGATGAAGATGCTGCTGCCGAAATTACGCAGCAAGTGAAAGATGGATGACGCTTCGGGATAGAGCTTCACCGGCAATGTTGCGAACGCGACGATCGAAAGGGGCACCCACATCACGGCCGATCCTACGCCCTGAAGGATTCCGGCCAGGGCGACGGCCCATGGATCCACTTGGAGGTTGAAGAGCGCCATGTACCACCCCGACAAACCGATCGCAGCAACCCCGGAAATCATACCAATCCGCGGGTCGACCTTGGCGATCTGAGCCACAATGAAAAATCCTAACACCATGCCCGCCCCACGCGCCGCCAGCAGTATGCCAATCATGGAGTCGGGATAACCCATCAGGTTCTGCAGCATGGTGGGAATCATCACCGTCGGCGTGATGTTGAGCATTCCGTATATAAATACCAGCACCAGGCCGATGGTGAAATTACGATCGCGAAAAAGATGTGGATTGATGAATGGATTATTCGTCGTCGCCGAATGTACAAGGAATACCCAGAGCGCCGCAACGATCAACGCCGCGTAGCTCCAAATCTCATATGAATCCCACCAGTTCTGACGCTCACCGCGATCCATCATCAGCTGAGCGCATGTTATCGCCACGGAGAACAGCAGGAAACCGCCCCAGTCGAGATTGCTTTTCGACCGCTCGCCCGGATCGTGAACCCAGAGCCACACGAAGGCCAAGGTGGCGGCACACATCGGAAGGATAAGGATGAAGACGAAGCGCCAATTGTACTCCTCGGCGAGGATGCCGCCGATCACGGGGGCAATGGCGGGACCCAATACGACCGACATGCCGAACACGCCCTGAGCGAACGCCCGGCGTTCCGGAGGATAGACGGCGACGATGATAGCCTGCGAAAGCGGCACGAGGGGAGCGCCGAACGCACCTTGGCCGATCCGGTAGATCAATAACGGAACCAGCGAGTCCGCCATCGCACACAACAACGAACTGATGGAAAACCCGGCGATCGACCAAATAATGACTTTACGATGTCCCCAGCGCGCGACCATCCAACCGGTCGCCGGCGTCACCACCGCCGTCGCGATCACGTTAAGGGTAACGACCCATGACACTTCCTCCGGTGTCGCCGCAAGCGCACCTTGCAGCTGCGGCAGGACCACATTGACGATGGTTAACGTCACAGCGTAGAGCATCGTGCACATCGACATCGCCAGCAGCACGCAGCCGCGCGGTATTCGCTTTTCTTCGTCGACCGCCATATCGTTTCAATCTTCGCCGCGCTTTACCTGAACGATAACAACTTTCGATGGCACAGAATTTATCGCCACCAATGGTGGGATTGATTGCACAGCCTGCCACCGTTCCGCCACGCAATAATCATGACCATGACGGAGTTTCGCCACAAGCTCGGCCCGGGATGGAGCGATATAACCAAATTTGCAGTTTGGCCGATGCCGCAGTTGACCTTCACCGCATGTTTGACGGGCTTACTAATCCTTATGCTTTCTATGTTGGCGTCGATTCACTTCGAAGGCGCCCCATTTGAGACCCCGGTCGACAGACTGTTGCCGCTTAACGACGGCCGGTTGGCTTTGCGGTACCTACGATGAAGCGGTTGCATGCGCGCGATCCTCTCCCCACATGATTTTATGGCGTAGGGCAATAAGCCTGCACCGAACGGGGAGCCTTCGGGTCCCCACTCTTACCGCCGCTCGCTCATTGGATAGAGGAGGCGCTGCTATGCCGCGTGTTTCTATGTTCAGCAGCCCACTGCTGCTTGGTTTCGAGGATTTCGAGCGGACGCTCGACCGCATTTCGAAGATGCCGCCGGAAGGCTACCCACCGTACAATATCGAACAGATCGGCGAAAACCGGCTCTGCATCACCCTCGCGGTTGCAGGCTTTTCCGAGAACGAACTGTCGATCCAACTCGAAGATAACCAACTCGTCATCCGGGGTCGCCAGGAAGACGTCAGCAATCATGTCTTTTTGCACCGGGGAATCGCTGCGCGCCAGTTTCAGCGCAGTTATGTCCTGGCCGACGGGATCGAGGTCGAAAGCGCGCACTTGGATAAAGGCCTGCTGCACGTCGAACTGGCAAGGCCCGAACCGGAAGTCCGGGTCCGCAAAATCGAAATCAGTACCGCGGATCCCGATGCAGCCCATGACGGCACGCTCGAGATCGACCAGGCAGCAGCGCGGGGAA
>CAXGSZ010000493.1:0-2581 GCA_964012455.1 uncultured Alphaproteobacteria bacterium | reverse complement strand
CCGCCTCTGCCGTTTTGATGCCCGCAGGCGTGATCCGCTCAATGGGCGTATCCAACATGCTGACCAATTCGACGTTTGGCTGGTTGTAGACCTCATAGTAGAAAGTCTCCTGCGGTACGCGGCGGGTACCGAAGCCGTGATCCTTGGGTATCAGTTTCTCGGCGACCGTTTGATCCTTGACCCGGCCACGAATTTTATTAGCTACGAACCGGGCGACGACCTGGTTTGCGGCGTGATCTGTCAACATATCGCGAAAATTGCCCTGCCACATACTGAAGCCGCGCGCGGCATATTGTTGCTCCAGGAAGGCATAGCGTTCCTGTTCCGACACTTCGAAGGTGCCGCGCGAATCGATGGTGTGGATAAAGCAGGCGGCCGTTTGGCGACAATGCTCAAACAGTTCATCATAGCCGGCGCGGATTTCCGCCATCTCTTGCTTCGAGATCGGGTCATTGTTAAGCGGGACACACCAGTTCGGCCTGCGCTGGAAGACGGTCAGGTGTCCCGCGGATTTAGCGATCTCCTGGATGGCTTGGATGCCACTGGCACCAGTGCCAATTACGGCGACGCGCTTGCCGTCAAAGTCAATTCCCTCTTTCGGCCACAATCCGGTGTGTGCCGAGGTACCCCTAAAATCCTCGATCCCTTCGAAACGCGGCATCGTCGGTGCTGATAACAGGCCAATGGCCATCACCATGAAGCGGGCTCGATAGCTTTCACCCCCTTCCACGCCGATCGTCCAACAATGTTTTTCGTCATCGAAGTGGGCAGAGACGACACGCGAGCTGAATTGGATATCCCGCTTCAGGTCAAACTTATCTGCAACGAAGTTGCAGTAGCGTTCAACCTCCGGCTGGCTTGCGAAATGCTCACTCCAATCCCACTCGTCAAGCACTTCCTGCGAGAAGGAAAAGCCATAGGAATAGCTTTCGGAATCAAAACGGCAGCCGGGATAACGGTTCCAATACCATGTACCACCGACCCCGGTTCCAGCTTCGAGCACCCGCACGCGAAGCCCCAACTCGCGCAACCGATAAAGCTGGTAAAGGCCGGACATGCCGGCGCCGATAACGATGACATCGAATTCCAATGCCGAATAGGGCGCGGAGCGTGAGTTGGTTTCTTGCACTGCCATTGATCTATTGGTTTCCCTTGTAACCCAGTCTGAGTAAGATCGAAGCTATTTCTCTGATCGGTCGCGCAGTAATGAAAGAACACACCGTCTAACGTAGATTGATCTCTGTGCCACCCGACAGCCAGACGAGGTCACCTGGCGAAGTGCGGAAAACCGCGTTGGGGGCACCTGCGGCGGCCCAGACGGTTTCAAATTCTTGCAGATCCGCATCAATGAAGCAGACAACCTCCCCTGTATGGCCGACGGGTGCCACACCGCCAATGGCGAACCCCGTGCGTGCGCGAACGAAATCCGCGTCGGCCCGGCCGATCTTCTCGCCGAGGGCAGCTGCAATCTTCTTCTCGTTGACCCGCCCGTCACCGCGCGCAATGACGAGAACCGGACGCTCGCTCTTCTTGGCGCGAAAGATCAGCGACTTGGCGATCTGCCCGACCGAGCAACCGATCGTCGCCGCGGCATCCGCCGCGGTGCGCGTACTTTGATCAAAACGTTCGATCTCGCTGTCTGCACCCTTTTCTTCCAGCGCCAAACGCACCCGCTCAACCGAGCCCACTTTCTTTTCATCCATCAGACCGTACCTCCCATCAGGCCATCCCATACCACGAGCTTGAGGGCCAAAGCCGCAAGAACGATGCGCAGCAGTTGGCGAAAAAAGGCGTCGCTGATCTTGCCGAGCAGGTGCCGCCCCGCATAGGTTCCGAGCACGATGGACGGCACCATCGCCGCCATCGCCCAAGCGTACTCCCCAAAACCGAAACCGACCACGGCGAATCCGAAAACCTTCATGAAGTGGCCGAGAAAGGAAAATACCGCCGTAGTAGATACAATATTCTGACGGGTCGATACGCGGCCGACGAGAAGCGTTGTCAAGACTGGGCCTACCACGCCGACGACGATGTTGAGCACCCCAACGACGACACCAGCCGGTGCGAATACCCACAGCGGTAGCTCTCTCTGCTCCATGAATTTCAAGCTTTGGGTTAGCAAGCTGATGAGGATGAAGCCGCCAATTAGAATCTGCACCCATTCCTTCGGAATTTCCTGAAACAGCCAGAGCCCTGCAGCGATACCGATCGGCATCGGAATGCCGAACCGCAAGATAATTGGCCACAGCATATTCTCGCGCAGCAACCAAATGCGCCATCCATTAGCGACAGTTTGCATGGCGCCGTGGATCGGGATGGCCGCCGCCGGCGTCATAAACTGCAGCATCAGCGCCAGTAACATCGAGCCACCGCCGACACCCGTCGAAGTGGTCAATGCGGAAGTGAAGAAGATCGCCCCGGCCAAAATTCCGATCTCGATTGACGTCACGGACTAAACCTTCGCTACCCGGCACAGCAGCGTTTTTAGGTTCGTCTGGTCGGAGATCGGATCACGTTGCGTCTTGTCGGTCATGAAATTGACAGAGCGCCACGGATGGTAGGGTTGTTTCTCCCCCCAGCC
>CAXGSZ010000492.1:0-2582 GCA_964012455.1 uncultured Alphaproteobacteria bacterium | reverse complement strand
TCAATTCTTTCAGTCGCGCTTCGTCGAATCCGATCTTGTCGAGCACGCCAGGGCGAAAATTCTCGACTAAGACGTCTGCGCTCGCCAGAAGTTCCGCCAGACGCGCTTTCCCTTCATCCGTATAAAGATCGAGGGTGACCGATTTCTTATTGCGATTGAACTGGGCGAAGTACCAGCTCATACCGTCCTTGATCACGCCCTGACCGCGAACCGCATCGCCGCCACCGGGGCTTTCGACCTTAATTACCTCAGCACCCATGTCGCCGAGCAACATGGTGCAGAACGGCCCGGCGAGGATACGTGTCAAATCGACGACGCGTATTCCGGCAAGTGCGCCTTCCGGCTGGCTCATGATAGTGTCCGTATCAGCCTTTGGCCGTGGCGACGGATTCCATCCCATGGAGATCGAGACGCAAACCGGCCTTCATGACCTGTCCCGGCATCTCCCGGCCGACCGTATCCTCGACGTCACAAGCGATCTCCATCATTTTCCGGAGATCGACCCCCGTCTTGATGCCCATTTCGTCCAGCATGTAGACCAAATCCTCAGTGCAGATATTGCCCGTTGCTTTTGGCGCGAAGGGGCAGCCACCAATCCCAGCGAATGATGCATCGAATTTGTCGATACCTTCGTCGAGACCCGCAACCACGTTGACGAGGCCAATGCCGCGGGTGTTGTGGAAATGAAGCGCGATATCGAGCTCCGGCACCTTGTCCTGGAGTTCACGCACGAATTTGGTCACGATCAGCGGTGTCGCCATCCCGGTCGTGTCACCCAGCCCAACGCCTTTGAAACCATATTCGCGATACCGCTTTGCTATCTTCACTACCACATCCAGCGAAACATCCCCTTCAAAGGGGCAACCAAACCCGGTAGCGATCGCCCCGTGGACCGGAATTCCCGCGTCGTCAGCGATCTGGGCAACACGCTCGAAACCATCCAGGGACTCGTCGATCGAGCGATTGACATTTTTCTGGTTGTGGCTTTCGGACGCCGACATGAAAACGATCATTTCATCGACCTTGGCCTCGGCGGCGCGCACTGCTCCATGAGAGTTCGGCACCAGTGCGGCAAGCGTGCAGGGCTTAGAACGGTTCACGCCCTTGAAAACCTCAACCACGTCGGAAAGCTGCGGGATCGCCTTGGGCGACACGAAGGACGAAAATTCGATCCGCGGGACACCCGCTGCAATCAGCCCGTTAACGAACCGAATCTTCGCGTCCGTCGGGATAAAATTTGCTTCAGCCTGCAATCCGTCGCGCGGGCCCACTTCTGTGATCTCGACTTTACTGGGTCTTGCCATGTCCGCCTCCTTGTAGCGCCCTTGAGAAAGGTTTGCTCGCGGCAACCCTGTTTCAAGCACCGTCTGTCCAAGTCTCTGAAACCATGCATTGATTATCCTTGCTCCGTACTATCTCCGTAGGAAACAGATCCGGGGAGAAACATACATGATCATTGGTCTCACCGGCGGCATCGCCTCGGGTAAATCGACTGCCGCGGCACATCTCGCATCAAAAGGCGCACGCGTCATGGATGGCGATGTGCTCGGACACCGCGCCTACGAGCCGAAAACGGCGGCGTTCGCACGCATCGCAGAGACCTTCGGCGCGGATGTTGTCGGCGCCGACAACCGGATCAATCGTAAGTTATTGGGCGGCAAAGTCTTTGGCAATCCAGACGCACTTAAGCAACTGACAGACATCCTCTATCCAGAGATCCGGCGCATGTTCGCCGAGTGGATTGCGGAATGCCAAAGTGAGGACGCGGATGCCTTTCTGGTCATGGACGCGGCGGTGTTGCTGGAAGCCGGATGGGAGGACCTTGCCGATGAAACATGGGTCGTCATCGTCGATCCCGACATCGCGGTTGCACGCGCAACAAAGCGCGACGGGCTCAACGAAGCAGCGGTGCGCAAGCGCATCGCTTCACAACTCTCCAATGACGAACGCTCAGCACGCGCCGATGTGGTCATCGACAATTCGGGCGACGAAGGCGCCTTGACGGCCCGCCTCGATTCGGAACTGGCAAGAATTTCCGGCTAGACGCCCGCCTTCACCCCCGCCTTGTAGCGCACGCTCGCTTCATGAAAGACGGTGCGGGTGTGGTCCATGTCCCACGGCGCCTCGATCAATGATTCGTGGTCCCATTGTCTCCGCGGCGTCGGCGGCTCGAAGAAGTCGCCGCCATAAACATGAATGGCGCTGGTCAATTTTGAGATCGGATTGGCAACGGAGTGGATGATGTCCTTACCCATCGTCGCCGCCTGCCCCGGCCCCATCGAATCAGCACCCGCCGCCTCGATACCGGGTGACCCATAGCTACCTGAACCATCGCCCACACGACGCCAGAACACATTGTCTTCGCGTCCACCATAGATGCCAATCACCGCAAACATATTGTGATTGTGGGGTAACAGCGTCATGTACGGCGCCCAAATGAAATTTATAATCGTCAGGTCATCCGCCTTGTAGAGCGGAAAGACGCCGGCTTCCATCGGCTCTCCCAATTCCTTGATAATCCCCACCCTGTCGGCTACTGCCTCAAGAACGACTTCACGAATGGCTCTTTGCCCTTCACCCAC
>CAXGSZ010000491.1:0-2583 GCA_964012455.1 uncultured Alphaproteobacteria bacterium | reverse complement strand
GTGCGTTCGTCGCTATTGACGAAGGAAAGATTTCGGCTTACTCCCGAGCGTGCTTCAAGGCCTATTGGACCGACGGCCACGATATTTCCCAAGAGGAGGTGTTGCAGTCGATAGCTGAGGCTGCTGGCATTGATAGCGCGGCGTTCATGGCCAAGATCACGGAAGAGCCGATTAAGAGGAAGCTGTTCGAGACGACAGATGAAATTATCGCGCGCGGCGGTTTTGGCTCACCAACATTCTTCATTGATGCGGAAGATATGTATTTCGGGAACGATCGGCTGGAACTCATGCAAGCGGCCATCGACCGGAAGAATTAGCAACAAAGGGTACCGTTCCGTCGGCGCAGCGCCTTAGACGAAAACGTCCAAGGCAGTTCCGGTGTTCAGCAATTTCTCGACCGTTCGTCCTTTAGCGTTGAAGGCGACCAACGACGCTTTACGCTCCATCTTCGGTACCACGTCCCGCCGTTGGCGGTCGGCTTGCAGCTGACCTGTCTCCTCAACTGCGGAAGCGCTCGCGTGTGCGTTCCCCCGCAGCCTAAATCCAAAATTCGTCGCCTCCGCAAGCGGCGCGACGGAGAAAGAATTAAGAGAGAGCAGGCTGCTTGGCGCGATAGCCAAAACTCGTCCACTGTTCTCTCTGGAGCCCGCGGTGATGGTCTGATGAATCGGGCGTTGGAGTCAATCCAATTGGGCACAGTGTCAATGGACGTATAATTGGTGGCGCCGAACTTGGCTATCGTCGTATCTGAGAAGGTTTGCTGGTTATGGGCGCAATCGCTCTTAGGCGCTCAGGTTTCGCGTCAGGCCTGACTGAGGCATAACGGTGTTGGGGACTGGTTATACCTCGAGTGCTTCATGCGCTGGATTGGGTTCCAGTTCCACACCGTTTACGGTCATCGCGAGCATCGCGTAATATCCAATGCAAGTCGTTAGCTGGACATATTGGTCTTTCCCCAAACGCTCCATGACTGCTTGTGCAAGCGCCTCATCTACCCGGTTGTTCCGCAAAAGTTGTCGAGTAAAGTCGATGATTTGCACATCTTCCGACGGAATGCCGTCGGAAGTGTTGTCTCGAATCGCATCGATCGTTGCGTGCGGAATATCCCTTTCGGCCGCGATAACGCCCTGAATGCCCCACACGTATTGAGCCTGGAAATGTCGGCCCACGACCAATGCCGCCAGTGTCCGAACCCGCAATTCAAGCGTCCCTTTCCAACGTACGAGGGTACCTAGATGGGCGACGCGCTCAGCCCATTCCGGTGCGTGCATCCAGACGGAGAATGGACCGTCCAGCGATTTGCGTGTGTCGACGATTTTCTCGGCGATGTCGCGCGCATCTCCAGTGAATTTTTCAGGTGATTTCAGTACGGGAACGCGGGCCATGGTCTTTCCTCGTGGTTGGTGCACGTGCTAGTTGTCTCGACAGGCGCTCCGGGCCCATCAAGAGTCTATGAGATAGCACCAATGGCGATGGGCACCATGGCTGCCGGTACCCGGCGACTATACTGCACAGCCTTTAGACGTTGCGCAGTCCCGTCTCAATACTCATATTTCATCTATGAATACGCTTGGTTTCGAAAAAGACGCCAAGGATACTCGCGTGGTGGTCGCGATGTCTGGCGGTGTCGATTCATCTGTTACCGCCGGTCTTATGGTGGAAGCCGGCTACGATGTCGTGGGGATTACGCTTCAGCTGTATGACCATGGCGAAGCAATACAGAAAAGGAATGCGTGCTGCGCCGGTCAAGACATCCATGACGCGCGAAATGTTGCGGCCAAGCTCAATATACCGCACTACGTGTTGGACTACGAAAGTCGCTTCCGCGAGAGCGTTATGGAAGACTTTGCCGACGCCTATGCGCGCGGAGAAACGCCGATACCGTGTGTGCGCTGTAATCAGACTGTTAAATTTCGCGATCTGATGGGGACGGCACGAGATCTCGGCGCCGATGCGTTGGCGACGGGGCACTATGTCCGGCGGGAGGTGGGCCAAGTAGGACCGGAATTACACCGTGCCATCGATCCGACGCGCGATCAGAGCTATTTTTTGTTTGCCACTACCCGCGATCAACTCGATCTGCTCCGGTTTCCCTTAGGTGATTTAGCCAAGACGGAGACGCGTGAAATCGCTGCCCGTTTTGGACTCCAGGTCGCACACAAGCCTGATAGTCAGGATATTTGTTTCGTGCCTAACGGTTCTTATGCGCGCGTTGTTGAGAAATTGCGTCCCGAATCCATTCAACCGGGTCAGATCGTCGATCTCGATGGAAATTTGTTAGGCGAACACGACGGTATCATCAATTTTACGATCGGGCAGCGTCGCGGCCTCGATATAGGCGGCCAGCCTGAAGCACTTTATGTCGTGCGGTTGGATCCCGAACGTCGGCAGGTCGTCGCCGGTCCGAAGGAAGCGCTCGCGGTAGCCTCAGTCATATTGAGCGATGTTAACTGGATCGGTCCGAACGTGGATAAGGGTGGTGTCGATTGCGCGGTAAAAATACGCTCGACAATGGGTCCTATCGCCGCTCGGATGGAGCAGTTATCGGATTTACGTTGGCGGGCAGATTTTTGCGAGCCGCAG
>CAXGSZ010000490.1:0-2588 GCA_964012455.1 uncultured Alphaproteobacteria bacterium | reverse complement strand
CGGTTAATACAATGGCGCCCACACTAGGGTCTTCCGCAAGGCGCTCGACCTTCTCGTACAGGCTTTTCAGCATATCGCGTGTTACCGCGTTCAACGCATCCGGCCGGTTCAGAGTGATCGTCGCGACCTTGTCCGCAACGTGTTCCAACAGATGTTCTTCGCTCATTCGAGCCTCCATACGTCCGTCTGCACCGTACCCCCCTCCCGTAATCGAAAGAGGACGTAGCCCACCACAAAACGGTGGATAAATCAGTATTGTCTAAGCGACCTCGAAAAGACCGGCCGCACCCATGCCGCCGCCCACACACATGGTACAGACGACATTCTTGGCACCGCGCCGTTTGCCCTCGATCAGTGCGTGGCCAACCATACGTGCCCCACTCATGCCATAAGGATGACCAATCGAAATGGCGCCACCATTGACGTTCAGATTTTCATTCGGAATGCCGAGCTGGTCACGACTGTATAGAACCTGGACCGCAAACGCTTCGTTCAATTCCCAAAGATCGATGTCATCAATCTTCAGGCCATGGCGTTCCAGCAATTTTGGCACCGCGTAAATTGGCCCAATGCCCATCTCATCCGGTTCGAGGCCGGCAACAGCAAACCCGCGGAAATACCCAAGAGGTTCCAGGTTACGCTTCTCAGCCTCCTTGGCCTCCATGAGTACCGCAGCTGATGCACCATCAGACAGCTGGCTCGCATTTCCAGCCGTGATGAAATATTCCTCGCCGCGTACCGGCGCCAGACCCTCAAGGCCCTCGAGATTTGTTGTCGGGCGATTGCATTCATCCTGCTCGATCATGACTTCTTGCTCGCTCGTTTCGCCGGTTTCTTTGTCCGTTACGAGCTTAATCGTCTTCATCGGCACGATCTCATCGTCAAATTTACCCGCCTGTTGCGCCGCGGCCGTGCGCATCTGGCTCTGTAGCGCATACTCGTCCTGGTATTCCCGACTTACGCCGTAACGCTTCGCGACCGTCTCCGCCGTATCAATCATTGCGTCGTAGATCGCGGGCTTGTTCTCGACGAGCCAGGGGTTTGCCGCCCGGTGGCCATTCTTGTGATCGTTTTGAACCAGGCTAATTGAGTCGAGGCCTCCCGCGACCATGATTGGCGCACCATCTACGATGATGTGCTGAGCCGCCATCGCAATGGTCTGCATGCCCGAAGAACAGAAGCGGTTCACCGTCGTACCAGAGGTCGTCACCGGCAGTCCTGCTCGCAGCGCAATCTGACGCGCTATATTATTACCCGTGGCACCTTCCGGCATTGCCGTTCCCATAATGACATCATCGACCTCTGCCGGATCGATCTTGGCGCGTTCAACGGCGTGCTTAACCACGTGGCCGCCCATATCGGCGCCATCAGTGTTGTTAAAAGCACCGCGATAGGCCTTGCCGATGGGGGTGCGAGCGGTGGAAACGATGACAGCTTCGCGCATTGCGATACTCCCTGTGCCGGTGTGTCTTGCCGAGGAATGTAGCGTTTCATCTCCAAGGCGCCAGGGCTTCGGACTGGATTCGCTGGGCCGTCGGACTGAGACTATGTGTCAAAGCCGGAGGAGCGGAAAATGAACTCTCTTAATCAGGCGAAAAACCGCCGTGACTATAACCTACGCGATTGGCTTGAGCTTCTTGATAAGACTGACCGTTTGGCCATCCTGAAACCCGGTACCCGTCTGGAATTCGAACTCGCCGGAATCGCGAACCGTCTGGACGGCACTCAGGCAACCTATTTCCCCAAGGCTGACGGGCACGATATACCTGTTGTCTCAGGACTGATATCAGATCGGCGCTGGATGGCTGAAGCACTCGGCCTTGAGGAGCACGAATTGGTCCCCGCGTTACAAGACGCGGTGGCGAATCCCCTGGCGTCCATCACAATAGACAGCCCGCCGTGTCAGGAAGTTGTGCATGACAACCCCGACCTGACGAAACTTCTACCGATCCCGACCCACAACGAGCACGACAGCGGGCCATACATCACTGCCGGACTGGCGATTACGAGGAACCCGCGGACCGGCATCCAGAACGTCGCCATTCATCGATTGCAACTCTCTGGGCGAAACGAACTCGGCGCGCTTCTGTTGCCACGGCACACGCTTTCATTTTTCGAAGCAGTGGAGCAGAACGGCGACGATCTGGACATCGCGATCGTTATTGGTACCAGCCCAGCCACACTGTTGGCTTCACAAGCGGTCGTGCCAATCGATTATGACGAACTGGAGATTGCTGGCGCTCTCGGCGGCGCGCCGCTCGAGGTCGCAACGTGCATCGACAGCAACATCCGGGTACCGGCCGCGGCTGAAATAATTCTTGAGGGCAAAATCCTCGCAAATACGCGTGCGCCCGAGGGGCCCTTCGGCGAATTCCCCCAGTACTACGGCGAACGCGCAAATAACCACGTGATTCGCATCAACAAGGTGACGCATCGCAAGCGCCCGATCTTTCACACTATCGTCGGCGGCGGGCTTGAACATCTCCTATTGGGCGCAATCCCGCGAGAAACAACTATTCTTTCGACACTTCAACGAAACTTCACCTGTGTACGCAATGTCTTTCTCACAATGGGAGGGGTCTGCCGCT
>CAXGSZ010000489.1:0-2589 GCA_964012455.1 uncultured Alphaproteobacteria bacterium | reverse complement strand
GGAAGAGGGAGTAGAGCGACGCGCCGACCGAGCCAAACCAGGCCTCGAAGGCGCCGCCAAAAAGTTTCGTCGCCATCACGGCAAAGACGTAGAAGACCAGCACCATCAACAGCGTGATTGATCCCATGCCCGGGATCGCCTTGAGGAAAGCCTGCACAACAAGGCGCATCTTCGGCACCATGGATATGAGCCGAAAGGCGCGCAGCACGCGAAGCGCCCGCAGCACCGCAAACCCCTCGCTGACGGGCAGCAGGGCGATGGCGATGATGGTGAAGTCGAAGAGGTTCCAAGGGTCGCGGAAATATCCGTGACCCAGGGCGTAAAGCTTGAGCAGGATCTCGGCGACGAAGATGGCCAGCGCGATCTGGTCGAGCGCCACTAGCAAGGGGCCGTAGGACGCCATCGCGGCCTCGGATGTTTCGATCCCGAGCACGATCGCGTTGACCATAATGATGACCAGAATGGTGCGCTGGAAAAGATTCGATTCCGTGAAGGTTTGGGCCCGCGCCCGAAGCGTCGCTGGTGCAGATATATCGTCCATTGGATCGTCCCTGAAACCGCCGTGTCTGCTAGTGTGGGGCAGATTGGCGTGCGTTGACGTCAGGTCAAGGGCGAATTTTATTCAGCCCGCGTTAGCGATGGCGTTTGCCGCCCGACGCCCGGTGATCACGCCCTTGGTGAGGCCGCCGAGATAGGCGGCGTTTGGGCCGCCTTCGATACCGCCGGTCGCGGATCCTGCTGCAAAGAGGCCCGGGATCGGCCGGTCGGCTGCGTCGAGCACGCGGCTTGCGTCATCGATGGCGATGCCGCCCATCGTATAGGTGATGCCGACGCAGACTTCGATCGCATGGAAGGGAGCGGTGCGGATTGGCAAGGTCGTGACGACATTAGTCGTCCGCGCGGGGCTGAGTTTGTCTGCCGTACCGTTTTCGAGGGCGGCGTTGTAGGACCGGACAGTTGCGTTGAGCGCCTCTCCTGGGACGCCGATCTGTCCTGCCAGATCGTCGAGCGTGCCGGCGGCGAAGACCGTGCCCCCCTCATTCACGAAGGCGGGGTTCATGCAGGGCGGATAACGATTGTCCGCCGCGAGGCCTGTCCACACCGCATCGTCGAAGATGACGGCGATCGATTGTGGGTCGTCCAGTTTCGCGATCTCGTTCGCGAGGTAGATGCCGCCGCGGCCTTCGTCGAGCAGTCGGTTGCCGCTGCGGTTGACCAAGATCGAGGATCGCGCGATGGCATCCACTGTGGGATAAGGCCAGAGCTTCTCGTTTTGAAATGCTTCGCGGCCAAGCAGATGGCCGTAAAATCGGTTCATGCCGACAAGCTTCGCACCGAAGCCCTCCGCCATGCGCAATCCATCGCCGCAACCAGTGCCGGCTCCTCGCGTGAAGAGCGCTTCCGGCTTCGGTGCGATGTATTTCCGCACGAGGTCGGGGTCGCCCTGGAAGCCGCCGTCGCAGATCACAACGGCCGGAGCGCGGAATTCAATCGTCTCACCAGCGCGCTCCGCGGCGAGGCCAACAACTTGGCCGTCTTGGACGATCAATTCTTTTCCCCGCACGCCGCGCTCCAGGGTGCCGCCACCTGCCTCGGTCGCCGCTGCCAGGTTTCGAAGAAGGACATCAGGACCGCGGCCTTTCCAGTCGAGGCCCGGGCGCCGCGGGCGCGGCGGGGCCAACACCCAACGCATGAATTCAACGGCACCTCCCTTCACGAACTTCGCGCCCTTCCCGCGCAGCCAGTCAAGGGTTGCTTCCGCGTCCTCGGCCATGATGGCGGCGAGACCGGCACCACCCGTACCATCGGTCAGGTGATTAATCTTCGCGACGATGTCTTCCTTCGGCGCCCGCATGTCTTTCTCCGCCACGTGAATGACCCCTCCGGACCAGCGGGCGTTGCAGGGATAATCGGGCGCCTCGCCCTTCTCGAGGACCAAGGGCATCAACCCGTTGTCGATGGCCTGGACGGCAGTCGACAGACCGGCAATACCGCCGCCGATGATGATTAGGTCGTGGATCAAAGCGTCTTCTCCCGGAGGGTGCTGCCGCGCATGGCGGTATCGGACTTAACCTAGACCTGATGATCGGGGTGACGACCCGTCGGCGCTCAAACGCCGGTAGAGAGTCGACGATAAGAGAGTGCTTCCGCCACTTCGGTAAATAGCGTGCGGCCGGCATCATCGGGTGCCGCGACCTGCTCCAATAGGGCGCCATCCGCGTTGGCATTCGCGCGGATGCCATCGAGACTTTCATATCGTGCCCGCTGTAGGGCGCGCGCAGTGGATTTGCAGTTGATCAATTTTGAAATTCTTCGCAAGGACAGACCAGTCTTGGCGGGTTTTCCGAGTAGTGCGCGCATACAGATGCCTCAAGCACCTTGGTCAAACTCCGCAGACTTTTTGATGCGGGCAATGGTCATGCGACGAGCTCAATTGTGCTTTCTGCGAACCCCTATTTATGGTATAGAACTTGCTCCAAGAATTGACGGTTTTAGTGACGGGTAAGAAATCCCTTGGTCCTACCCCTGGGCATAAGTGGCGCCGGCGGCCTATCGAGTGCTTTTAGCACAGTCGGCTTGGAGCTTTTC
>CAXGSZ010000488.1:0-2592 GCA_964012455.1 uncultured Alphaproteobacteria bacterium | reverse complement strand
GCTCGAAGACAAAGATCTTGCCATCACCGATCTTACCAGTCTGAGCCACGTTCTGTACGGTCTCAACGACACGTTCCGCGACATCATCTCCAACCGCGACCTCGATTTTTAACTTGGGCACATAGTTTATCGTGTATTCTGAGCCCCGATAGACCTCGCGATGCCCTTTCTGACGGCCAAATCCACGAACCTCGCTGGCCGTCAGCCCCTCGACACCCAGTTCCGAAAGACCTTCCCGCACCGCATCAAGTTTGAAGGGTTGGATAATTGCCACGATGAATTTCATACCGCGCTCCTCCTGCTCAGAGATTATATCCGGTTTCGCCGTGCGACGTGACGTCCAAGCCTTCGAGTTCTTCATCGTCACTGACGCGAAGACCGACCGACACCTGAACAATCTTAACCAAGATGAACGACGCGACTAAGGACCACACTAGGACTGCGATCAAGCCTGTCAGCTGAACGCCGAACTGCGATCCCATTGTCATACCTTCAGCGAGGCCACCGCCGCCAAAACTCGTATCAACAAGGAAGGCTACCAACAGCGTGCCAATTGCACCGCCGACACCGTGGACGGCGAACACATCGAGGGAGTCATCAATCTTTAGCTTATGCTTAATCAGACCGACAGCGTAGTAACACACGAGACCGCCGGCGAGGCCGATGATCAAGGCACCCATTGGGCCGACAAAGCCGGAGGCTGGCGTGATTGTCGCCAATCCAGCGACCATGCCCGTTACGACCCCGACAAGGCTCGGCTTGCCGAATTTGACCCATTCGATACATAGCCAGACTAGGGAACCGGTTGCCGCTGAAATATGGGTGACGGCCATAGCCATTCCCGCATCACCATTCGCCGCGAGTGCACTCCCGGCATTGAAGCCGAACCAGCCAACCCACAGCATTGAGGCTCCAATCATGGTCATACCTGGATTGTGAGGAGGCCTTAACTCGGTCGGAAAGCCACGCCGCGAGCCAAGAACAACCACAATAACCAAGGCAGAGGCACCCGCTGTCAAGTGCACGACAAGACCACCAGCGAAATCTCGAACGCCCATTTCGCCAAGCCAGCCACCGCCCCAGATCCAGTGCGTCACAGGTGCATAAACGATCAGAATCCACAGTCCGCTAAATAGCATAACCGCGCCGAACTTGATGCGCTCCGGATAGGCTCCGACAATCAACGCCGGCGTGATAATGGCAAACGTCATCTGAAACATGAAGAAGACAGTTTCGGGTAGATCTCCGGCGAGTGAATCCTTTCCAACGCCCATCAAAAATGCCTTCTGCAATCCGCCTAACCAAGGCGTACCCTCTGCGAATGCAATACTATATCCCGCTACCAACCAGATGATCGAAGCCATGCAGGCTATGGCGAAACAATGCATCAAGACGGAAAGGACGTTTGTCGAGCGTACAAGGCCGCCATAGAACAGCGCCAAACCCGGCAAAGTCATAAACAACACCAAGGCCGTTGAGGTCAAAATCCAAGCAGTATTTGCACCATCCATAACGAAGCACCTCCCCAAAATCGTAATGCGAGCAACATACTAACGACTGTTGATTCTACAAACCAAGTTTTTCGGCACTTCCCCTCTTAGCCATATACACAGGATTGCATCAGCAATGTCGGCAACAGTCCTTCTCGCTGTCGTTTGCGGGACCTTCGACTGGCAACTACTCTGCCCCATTCGGCATACAGGAATGACATATGACGCAAAAGCGAATTGGATTGGTTTTGCTCTCCGGCGGACTCGATTCAACGACGGCTGCCGCATGGGCGATTGCCGATGGGATAACAGTCAGCGCGATCAGTTTCGATTATGGGCAGACGCATCGACGTGAACTTGCCGCCGCAACGGCGGTCGCAAAGCGACTTCGTCTAGCCCACAACACAGTGGATGTCTCGTTTTATCGTGATCTTGCGGCGCATTCCGCCCTGACCAATCCCAACAAAATCCCCATGCCGACCGAACGCGATATTTCCGAAATGGCGGACGATATCCCATCCACCTATGTCCCTTTGCGTAATACATTCTTTCTTACCATGGGTGCCGCGTGGCTGGAGAGTGCCGCGTTGCGTGCCATCGAGGAGGATCGAATCGATCCCGGGAAACTCGAGGCAACTCTTGTCATCGCCGCAAACGCGATAGACTACAGCGGCTATCCGGATTGCCGTCCAGAATACTATGAGACAATTGCCGAGGGTCTTCGTCTCGGCAGTAAAATTGGCACGCAATACAATATCCCCTTCTCGATCGCGACCCCCCTGATCGCGCTGACAAAAGCCGATATTGTCCGCCTCGCCTTCGATCTGAACGCACCGCTCGATGTTACCTGGAGCTGTTACGACAGCGGCGATAAACCGTGCGGCAGGTGCGATTCCTGCAGTCTCCGCGCCAAAGGATTTGCCGACGCCGGTATCGCCGACCCTACCCTCAGCTGAAGACTATTTTTTCACGGCGATATATCGCCGCACCCGCGGTTTCGTCTTGCGGCTCTTTATTCAGATCCATACCTCTAGCGGCTAGAGCGCCCCATCAATCGGAAGAGGACCTGCATGAAGATTTTCCGAATTGCCGCCACCGCTTT
>CAXGSZ010000487.1:0-2595 GCA_964012455.1 uncultured Alphaproteobacteria bacterium | reverse complement strand
TTGGCTTGGAACAGGCTAAAGCCGACACGCGGATTGGAGATCTATCAGGCGGCGAAAAGGCCCGCCTCGTGCTTGCGGCAATCACAACCGGTACACCGCACATGCTTCTGCTGGACGAGCCTACCAACCATCTCGACATTGATGCCCGGGAAGCCCTCGTACAGGCACTCAACAGCTTCGAGGGCGCCGTCGTGCTGGTAAGCCATGACCCGCATCTCGTGTCCCTGGTCGCGGACCGTTTGTGGCTTGTCCGGGATGGCCGTTGTCAAAGCTACGATGGAGATGTTGCCGATTACCGCCGCAGCATACTGGACGCCGGCCGGGAAGCTCGGCGGGAAGAAAAGCGCGCAGAGATGAGGCCCACTGTCTCAAAGCGCGAAAACCGACGTAGACGCGCTGAAGATCGCGCGGCAAAAGCAACCCTGCGCCAAACCGTCCGCGATGCTGAAAATCATATGGAAGCGGTCGCCCGCGAACGTGACGCGCTTACCGCAAAACTCGCCGATCCCGCAATTTATGAAGGTCCAACCGCCGATTTTGCGGCGCTCGCCATTCGCAAGGCGAAACTCGACCAGAACCTCGAATCCGCCGAACTTGCCTGGATCGAGGCGCAGGAAGCGCTAGAAGCCGAAATATCACAGGCCTGAAACTGCGGCGCGCCTCAACGCAGGACTAGAATCCAGCCAACGTGCCGCAGATCGTCAACCTCATCAACGTAGCTTACCACTGGTCGGAAGCGGAATTATGGGTCGGTCATAAAGAACTCACGAATGCGCTGGAAATCCACGCTCTTCTCGAATCCGGAGTGATAATTTTGACCTTCCATGATAATGACGTCGCAGGTGTGACCAAGATCGAGAAAATGGCTCCTTACGTCGGCGGGTGCAGCATGCTGTCCGCCAACCCAACAGTCTTGGCCGCGGCATCGGCAAGGCCCTCGTGAATGCCGCTTAGACATAGGCACGGGTCGCAATATTTCAGGATATCGAGATGGAAATCGTGCGGGGCGACCCGCCTAACGAACACAAGAAGCTCTTGCACCAGTGGTACACCAGGCTCGGTTATGTCGAAAAAGCGACTTATCCGATTGCCGAGCGCGTTCCTGAACTCGCATCTCTCCAACGCGTCACCTGCGTAAGCACGGTCTATCGAAAAAAGTTGCGATAACGCAAGAAACGGAATGCCACGCCCTCCGCATTCCGTAATGATCGATAATTCCAATACACGAGAAGGAGCAGATGGTTGAGGCACGTATTGACGATATTAATTTGTCCGATACCAAAGCGAATTAATCGGCGGTTAGCTTTGCCCTCTTGACCCAAATTTTATCTGAGCATGAGTGCAAAGAACTCAAGAAACTCTCTGAAAATCAGTCTCTGTTTCGAAATCGTATTATTATGGAGAAACACTAGTTTGGTGCGGGAGAATACCAGTATTTCGCCGATCCTCTGCCCGACATCGTCCGCTAACTGCGGCAAACGCTTTATGCTCCGCCCGCAGCGATTTCGAACACATGGCTTACACAACTGGAATTGGAGGACCCGTATCCAGCCGAATTTTCCGGTTTTCGGACACGGTGCCATCAAGCTGGACAGATCCGGCCAACGCCGCCCCTGCTAAAATACAGTCCGGAGACTAAAATTGATTGCACCGCCACCTTTATAGTGCGCTTGCCTTTCCACGCCATGTCGCCTTCCTGCTTGCCGTACCAGGGCAGGATTTTTCCGGCGGTGAATTTGTTTTGACTGAGCAACGACCACGAATGCAATCGCGTCTCAAGGTCGTTCCCATAAATCATGGAGACGACGGCATATTTCCAATCGACCATCGACCCGTCCATGGTGTCAAACGGACAGACCGGACACGCATGAGGCATGGAGATAGTAAAATTCTCTCCGGGGCGCGGCATACCCTCAGCATCATCTTCCATGCCTCGGCCCGATAGCACCTAATTCTAGTGGGGTAGTCTGTCCATCCCGACGTAGTTCGGCAACGCCTCAATCCGCCGTATCCAGGAAACGACCCGCCGGAACGAGTCCAGCGAAACTTGCCCTTCCCAAACCAAGCCTACATAAGGAAAGACAGCGATATCGGCGATCGTTGGATTACCACTGACCAGCCAATCACGACCGGCGAGATGGTTTTCCAACACATGGGAGGGGTCGCGCGCCAAGGCCTGTGCACCCGCATGATCACCGGGCCGATTGAACTTTGGAATGGCGCGTGTAACGGCAGAGGCATCCCACATCTCCTTGGCAGCGAAGGATAGCCACTGGGTCACTTGCACCTGTCCGACCGGGTCGTCGGGCAGACAGGTACTTGCCGAATCTTACTTTCGAGAAAGATGCGCAAGGATCGCCTGAGAATCCTAGACTGTCACATCGCCATATTTAAGCGCCGGCACTTTCCCAGGTGGATGGCGGGCCAAATGTCCTGACGACTTCTGCTCTTGATAGGGAAGTGCGATCGATACCTTTTCATAGTCGAGCCTGAGGAACGACAGCACCATTCGAACCTTGTGGCAGTTCCCCAAGGGCGGCGTATCGGAGCGTTTCATCTTCCGCTTACTCCATCGTTCCGTTATCGTCGGCGCGG
>CAXGSZ010000486.1:0-2598 GCA_964012455.1 uncultured Alphaproteobacteria bacterium | reverse complement strand
CGCATGCCGAGGCCGGCAATTTCACTCCGACGTTCGGGCACTATGCTTGCTAGTCCCCCGATCATGATGCCGAGGCTGCCGAGATTGGCGAAGCCGCAAAGAGCGTAGCCTATGATCAGCGTGGAACGCTCGGAAAGCGCCCCGGGATTAAGCTTTGCCAGTTCAATATAGGCAAGAAACTCGTTCAGAACCGTCTTGATACCCATGAGTTTTCCGGCTTCGACGGCTTCGGACCAGGGCACGCCGACCAACCACATGAAGGGCGCCATGACCCAGCCGAGCAGTCGTTGCAGGCTTAGTGGTTGTCCATCGATATCCGGGAGCAGACCGACCAGGACATTCGCAAGATGAACCAGCGCAACAAGTACAATAAGCATAGCGATCACGTTGATCAGAAGGCTGGCGCCCTCGATCGCGCCGCGCGCTACGGCATCCATGGCGCTCTCGTCCCCAGAACGCTGAATGTCGAGTTGCTCGCGGTCGATCACTGCCGGGCCGGGTACCATTAGCTTCGCCATCACGATGGCCGCGGGCGCGTTCATCAGGGACGCCGTCAGTAAGTGTCCGGCCGCGTCGGGGATGATCCCGTCAAGGATCGTTGCATAGAGCACCAAAACGGTGCCGGCAATGGTCGCCATGCCGCAGCTCATCACCAGGAAAAGGTCACTGCGATCGAGCCGGGCGAGGTAAGGTCGAATGAGCAGCGGCGCTTCGATCATGCCGATGAAGACGTTCGCCGCCGCGGCAATTCCGCTCGCACCGCCAATTCCCATTGTATGCTCGAGCACACGCGAGAACGCCCTTACCAGTCCTGGAAGGATGCGCCAGTAGTAGAACAACGCAGTCAATGCGCTGACGATAAGGATGAGCGGCAGCGCTTGGAACGCGAGGATGAAGGCACTGGCGGGCGTCTCCACCGTAAAGGGCATTGTCCCGCCACCGAGATAGCCGAAGACAAAACTCGTACCGGCTTGTGTCGCTTCCCGCAGCACCCCGACGCCGGCGCCGAGCCATTGGAAGACGACGCGAGAGACCGGAAGCTTCAACAAGAGGGCAGCCAAGACGATCTGCAGCGCGATGCCAGCAACGACGGTGCGCCACACAACCGCATGCCGGTCTTCACTGATTGACCAGGCAATCGCGACGAACACGATGAGCCCGAATAGACTTTGCAGGATTTCAGGCATCGTTTGTCAGAATCCCCGCCATCCGGACCGTCGCCGGCTCGGTCGATCCACCAGGCACAGAACTTTGGCGACGATCAGCTCACCGCGCAGTTTCTCGCCGTATTGCACGTATTCTCCATCACTCGGTCGAATCCGGAGGCCGCCAGAGGGCGATCCGGCCGGTTGGATTTTGGCGAGGGACACCATGTCGTCCATCGTGGCCGGTGCCGTTGTAAACACCCGACCGCGGCGCTTGCTGGCCGCGACTGTCACGCCGATGATTTCACCGGCGGCATTGAAGGCAGGCCCACCGCTGAGGCCACCGAGCGACTGGGTTACGGGATGTCGTGCCCGTTCAACCCAGGCGACGACTGGCTCAGTATGTCGATAGCGGCCTATGGTTCGCATGTTGCGCCGGCCGATCAGGCTGCTGATGACCTGCCCGGGCTTCCCTTCCGGATAACCGATGTGATAGCCAAGTTGATTGACTCGCAATGGGGCGGACGCGATCGCGATACCGGGCTTGCCGCCACGCGTCCATAGGACGGCGATGTCGGCTCTCGGGTGCGATTTTACTTTCTGTACCTTTGCGGCGCGCCGCTGGTCGACCTGCAGCCCAACGCGGTCGCAGCCGTCGACGACATGGCGCGCCGTGAACCAAATGCCGTCATCTCGGATCGAAAATGCGGTGCCGGTGCTGTTGCCTTTCTCTCCGACATCGACCGTGAAGGAAGGATCGAGACTGGAACGGGGTCTGAGGACGGCGCCGGCCTGGCGTCGTGGTGCAACCTGCCCAGGTGTGCGCGCCTGAGGCGCCGGAACCACCTGCGTTGCGGGCGGGCGGCGGAATTGCGGTGGTCCGTCGTTCTGGAAATAGGCGAGATAGATCTGGATCACCAACGTTGGCAGAAAAATGAACCATAGGCGTCTCATCGACTGGCGCCCACTGGGTCAGCCAGAAACGGCGGCGGCGGTGATCGCGGCGACGCCGATCTTGACCGAGGCCAGCAGAATGGCGGATCCGACTTCGCCTGCTTCAATTCGCGTAGGAAGGTCCTTCAACAAGAAATCGATGATACGATAGACGACCAGCAGGATCACCAAGGTAACCATGCCCCAGACAATGATATCGGCGACCCCAACGCTGACCGACATGGAAAACGCGAGTGGCACCGCCAAACTTATGATTGCCGCGCCGAGCGAGACGGCCGCCGCGACGTTGCCATCCCGAATTAGCTGCAATTCCCTGTAGGGCGTGATCCACAAATACACCGTCACACCGATTACCAGCATGGTGATAGTGACGAGGAAGTGCAGGATCAGGATGGGAAATCCGGTGGTCAGGCTCTCGAGGACGGCTTCCATATTCTACTACTTTCCGAGATCGGCGAATTGAGGTTCGGCGTCGATGATACCCTTTCGGCACGCTGGC
>CAXGSZ010000485.1:0-2603 GCA_964012455.1 uncultured Alphaproteobacteria bacterium | reverse complement strand
TAATCGCTTCGGGTATCCGGTTCTTAGCGGTCGTCGGTCTCGGTGGATTGGGTGTTGCCCTCGGTTGGGAGGTCTCCGGCATTTTCTGGGTTGTTTCGCTGGGCTTGATACTGATCGGCATCGGCCAGGCGCTGTGCCTCTTCACGCCGGCATGGCGTCCGGATGCTGAAGTAAATTAGGTGTCCTTTATCACATTCGTGAGAAATGTACCTCGGCCACTCGCCAGGAGTTTTCCATCCGGATCGTAGACTTCGGCTTCTGCCGTTGAATAGACGCGGCCTAGCTTCACGATCCTGGCTTTGGCGATCATGTCGCATTTGATGGCGGCCCGGTGGTAATCGACGCGAATGTCGATGGTTGGCACCGCCATGCCGGCCCACGCCATAATGGCGTAATCGGCCGCCATATCGATAATCGTCGCAAGGATACCGCCATGCGTGTAGTGGCGCTCCGGATGGACCATCATCTCGTCGCGAAACGGTATGTGGAATACGACCTCGTCGGCAGTCAAATCAGTGACCTCGACACCAAGCCATTGATGATAGGGGCCAAGCTTGATGCGCTCGTTCAACTCGGCGAGCGTCGCCTTGTGTTCGGGCATGCTATTCTTACGGCTCAATGATGATTTTGCCGAAGACTTCACGGTCTTCGATCATGCGGACGCCTTCGGCACCCTGCTCGAGAGGCAGGGTCGTGTCGATAACCGGTTCCATCGATCCGTCCTGGATGTAGCTCATCAGGTCGGTCAGATCTTCCTTCGTCCAGCTGTTTGATCCACAGATCTTTAACTCGAAAGTCCAAATGTAGCGTATATCGGTCTTGGGATCGAAGCCGGCAGTCGCACCGCAGGTGAGGAGACGCCCGCCCCGTTTCATGCACTTGAACGAATTGACCCAAGTGTCCCCGCCCGTGAAATTGACGACGACATCGACACCCCCGTCATATGTTCTGCGGTGGGGCTTTCCGAACATTTCGTTGATTTCCTTTCGGAAATCGACTTCGTTGTAGTTGAGGACATGGTCTGAGCCCAATTCCTTGAGGCGGTCCAGCTTGTCTTGCGAACCGGCGCAGGAGATGACCTCCATTCCCATTTTCTTGCCGAGCAGCACACAGCAGGTGCCTACACCGCCGGAGGCACCTAGGACGAGCATCTTCTCGCCGGCTTTGACATTGCCGTTGAAGAACATCATGCGGTGTGCTGTGCCGTACGCAACCGGAAGTGACGCTGCCTGTGCGAAGCTGACGCCTTCCGGGATGGTAATAAGCTGGTGCGCCCGAACCCGGCACAATTCCGCTAATCCACCGTCGACCGTCTCTCCCTGCAGGCCGCCTTCGACGCGGTTGATCGGGTCGACCAAGACTCGGTCGCCGACACTCCAGCCATCGACTTCGGGGCCGATTTCCGCGACTTCGCCGGCGACATCCAGCCCCGGTATCACGGGCAGGCCGAGTTTGATGCCCGGCATGCCGCGACGCGTGAACACGTCGTGGTAATTGAGGGACGACGCCTTGACCCGGACGAGAACGTCGCCCGGTCCAATTTCCGGGTCCCGATAGTCCGTCTCATAGATAAGTTGATCCTGTCCGCCGTGTTCGTAGAGGACAATTGCCTTCATGTCCCAGTATCTCCTTCAGTGCAGCGCGCTAGCGAATGTAGGATGGCCCGCCGTGTCCGTCCATGGCCTCCTTACGTGCCGGTCGGAGTGCTATCGTGCGGAGCTTTTGGGATACAGAAAAGCTCGCCCATAATTCCATCCAGGTATTCCAAGAACTCGTTCCGGAAGTCATTGTCTGGGGTAATGACAACATGTATGCGATCGTTTGGATCGCGCGGCCTTCGGAAAATTGAAAGATCCTCAAGTAAGGCACAGCGCCGAATTGATTTGCTTTGTAAGGTTTTGGTCATGTTTCAATGAAAGCCTTGATTTTCCATAAAGAATCTATGACGGCTTCGGAGTAACCGGCTTCACGTAATATCTCACGACTGTGTTCGCCCAGTTTCGGGGCAGGGCCTTCGGCCTCCGCGCGTTCGCCGTCGAACCAGAGTGCTTGATGCGCCAGCTCGATCTCGCCGACGTCCGGCTGATCGATGGTGAGCATGCCACCTAGCGCTTCGACCTGCGGGTCCGCCCGCACCCGATCGAGTGTGTTGACGGGGGTTGCCGGCACACCGTTCTCTCGCAACGCGGCTGCAACTTCTTCCGCCGTTCGTTGGGAGACATACGCTTTGACGATCGCCTCGGTCTCCGGCCGGTTCTCGACCCGCTTCGCGTTGGTTGCGAAATTCGGATCGTCGGCGAGTTCCGGTTGCCCGATCGTCTTGGCGAGGTTGCGGAACATCCGGTCGTTGAGGCACGCGATAGCGATGTCCGTATCCTTCGCCTCGAACGTCTGGTAGGGACAAAAATTCGGATGGCCCCGGCCCATGCGTCCCGGCGGTTGGCCGGTTGCCTGCATTGCCGGCCACATATAACAGAGGCTGGCGATTTGTCCTTCAAGCAGCGATGTCTGTACCAGGGAGCCGGCTCCCGTGCGGCCATGCTTGAAAAGAGAAGCGACGACGCCGAGGGCGCCTTGCAGGGACGCCGTGATGTCCATCATCG
>CAXGSZ010000484.1:0-2613 GCA_964012455.1 uncultured Alphaproteobacteria bacterium | reverse complement strand
GACGGTTGCCGCGACGAACAGAAACTGTTTCATCACGCCGTCCTGCCTGCCGGTAACAGGGTGGACAATATGGAATGCCAGGCCTCCGGTGCCGGTTCCCTTTCCTCGCGCTGCGCGAAGACCATTGCAATCGTTTTTTCCTTTTGGTCATATAGTTCCAGGCTCGATACCAGTCCATCATTCGTGGGCTTTCGCACGATCCAGGCCGACGTGATATGGTCTTCCCTGACATGGAGGTTGAATCCATCGTCCAGAACGTTGACCCAGGGGTCTGTCGATTTGACGGTATAGACCGGTCCTGAGTGAATCTGAATAACCCCAGGGTTCGCGACGAAGATCATGATGGCGCAATTGTATTGGGCTGCCATATGCAGCACATCACTCAAGGCGGACGTGCTTACACGGCAGGCAAGATCATCACTGACCAGGCGTAGGGCCTGGACCCGACCGACTCCGAAGCGATCTAAGAGGTCGTTGAAGTCGTGGGTGTCCTCCAGGGCATGCCAAGCTTCTTGCAAGCCGGATAGGTCGATCTTTGAATCAGGACGATCTGGTGCCTGAGCTTCGGCGGATTCGATCTGCTGCTGGGGTTGCTGATCAACACTGGCGAATTCGGCGCTAAGTCGTTCATACACGTTGATATCACTTTTTTCGGTCAGATAGACCTTGTGGAGAGCGGTGCCGTGTCGATCAAAAAATTGGAAACTGCGGAGCTTGCCGTGTTTGCCCTCGGTTTCGACGCTGAAGCCCATGTGCCAGTGTCGCATGAACAGCCGCAGATCGATGCCTCCTTTGTCGAGTACGAGTCCCATCTGTCCGTGAAATTTTATGTTGCGGAACGTCCCGTACTTTTCGGATACGGCATGGTCATTGCGCGTCAGGGCCATGACTGGCCCAATTTCAGCTAAACGACGGACAAATTGATCCCATTCACCATCCAGTCGAACGACATTTTCGCCACAGGATGTTGCCACAAGCTCGGCTTCGCTTACGCCTAATTGCGCGGCGGCGTCGCGGATGCGGATTTTGGGATTGACGCTATGAAAAGTTTGCCAGACAAACTTCAGGTCGCCGGATGCAGTTGAGGGCAAATTGGAAGTGTTCTTCATTCGAATCTTGTCCTAATTGTTGAGTAGTTGGTTCGTGTCGATCTTGTCCAGACTCTTGTTGGGGCCAGCGAAGCCGGCCACGTGGGGACGATTCGCCTCGCACAATGCATCATGTTCGCTGGGGTCTATGACGCCCAGCTCGTACAGATACTCGATGCCAGCCATCGCTGTCAGCATGGCGTCTGCGAGTTTGGATACGGTGTCGGGGAGCAAACAGATCATCGTGCTCTTGTAGGTGACGCCCACGAAGGGACTGGGCCACTTTCCTTCATCAATACGTTTCCGCGCCGCTTGTACCTCGTCGTTGAGTTTTGCGAATTCAGCGGCGGTCATACCGATATTTACATTATGTACGATAAGGTGAATACCTCCCTTGTCACAGCAGTAAATGGTGGTCAAGGAAGGTTCGTTAGCGAGCGTGTGCATCGAATGCTCCTCCGCGTATGGGGTAACTGCGCCGCACTCAGTCGAACTGACGCGAACCATCAGGTTGAAAGGCATAGCGGAAGGTATATAAGCCAGCGAGTTCTCCTTCCGCACCCATAGGCACCGATGCTCCGCCCTTGCAGTAGCTCACGATCTGCATCTTATCGTAACGGCTGTCCGCTGTGCGTACACCGAGGACAAGAGTACGAGGGTATAATCAGGGTCGAACCCCTGAATCTGTGCGCCACTGCCGTGATCGTGGATCACATTGAGTCCAGTCTGTTCGAAGAGAACATCGCCAAGTCGAACAGCGCCCTGGTCGGCAATGTCATCGCTGGTGACGAGTGTGGTATATACGGGGGCATCTGTACTAGAGCGCGGGGAAAGAGTTCCCGTAACTACAGTAGCGGGCAACTGACTGGGAGACTTTCTGAGATAAATATCGACGAAGAGGGTATCGTTTCCGTCGGCAGTGACGGGATAATGCACCGTTTGGTAGCCTGTGTGGGTAACTACAAGTGTGAAACGCCCCGATGGTGCGTGGTGTAGTCGGAATAGGCCTGAATCAGAGGATACGGCATACTGGTGCGTAGCTGCTAGTTGGATATTGGCCCCGGATAGGGGCCCATTGTCAGCGTGAACGGTGCCTTCCATGAAGGCACCGTCCGCTTGTGCCTTCCATGCAAATGTGCAGAAGCACGTGAGCCAATAGATAAAATATGTGAAGTGGCGGCGGCGGACATCGCTACGTGCAGCGAACGTTGAAGGGTGCGTACTTTGACAGAGAGGGATCTCCATCACTATGTTCTCCCATGAGGTAAAAAGGTCCTCGAAGCCCACCGGTACGCACCGGCGGATCTTCTCGGATCTACGGCCTCGTCGGGGCTATTGCCAAAGTGCTGGTAGGCGCAGCCAATAGCCCTCTTCTATCCTATTTGCAGGTTGGCACGTAGTTAGGCGCGATAGACCAATGGTTGTATAGTGCAACATAAATTTGTTAAAGCAAACATTGGTTTGGCACGTCAAACTAACAAAGAAGAAAATGTCGCTCTTTCGTTTTGTCAAGGGCAAAGATTCG
>CAXGSZ010000483.1:0-2616 GCA_964012455.1 uncultured Alphaproteobacteria bacterium | reverse complement strand
GCCAGCCGGATAGCCGTCAACGCTGGATCTTCGGTTAAAATCGCGTCCCGCACTGTATACGGAAAATTGATGAAAATAGCCGCCGCCGTGCTTCAGGTGAGAGAAGACGATCTCGAAATGGAAGACGGCGTAATCCGAATTACCGGTGAGCAAGGGGATAGCGTCACTTTTTCCGATCTTGCGAAGATGATGAATGGTGTCCCCGGATTCAAACTACCGGAAGGTATCGAGGCCGGATTGGAGGCGACCAGTTACTTCCAACCAAGTCAGGCGGCCTATGCCAATGGATGCCATATTGCGGAAGTCGAGGTAGACCCCGAAACAGGCCTCGTCTCAATTTTGAGGTATATCGTCGTGCACGATTGCGGCAACCTCATCAATCCGATGATTGTCGATGGCCAGGTTCAAGGGGGTGTTGCCCATGGTTTGGGCAATGCGTTGCTTGAGCATCTGTACTACGACGCGGATGCCAATCCCGTAACGACAACATTTGCAGAATATCTGTTACCAACGGCGGAATCAGTTCCAGATGTCGAAATCCTCCATTTGGAAACGCCAACCCCTAACAATCCGCTGGGTGTCAAGGGAGCCGGAGAAGGCGGCACCCTGCCCGCCGCGGCCGTCATCGCTGCCGCGATTGAGGATGCCCTCACGCCTTTCGGCGTCAGATTTCGCGACGCGCCCATCCTACCACACCAAATCATTGAAAAAATCGCCGCGGCAAATCGGAAACTTCAAAGTTAGTCAACCTGAGCCGTCTTATTTTCGTTTATCAGATCATCAACGATCTGGCGTGCTTCGGTTTCGTCGATGTCAAAAGCGATCGCAAAATCACTCTTACTGCCCGCTCGGACAACACGCCCTGGAATTTTCTCAAAGTTCTCTATCCGAAGTTCAACAGGCTGTCCCAATTCAATCTCTAGCGGCTTCCTGCTCACGATCGCAGCACCGCCGACGGAAATATTGGTGATTTCACCGTCCTGAGTGCTTTCCAGGGTCATCATTTCAACCGACCGCGTTATTGGAATTCGCTCGTGTTGTCTCCTGTTATCACTCTCGGACTGGCGAATCGCCTTACTCGCTTTCAATGCTTTATACGCCACACCCAGGGGCGAGCGAATTTTCCCCACCATAGGCCTAGCCCCTAATGTTTAACACGTTCCTCGGCCTCTGCGAATCAATTGTTCTAATCTCTGTAGGCAAGCGCCCAACTACTACCTAGCATAATGGCACCTTGGTCATTTTTATCGAGACAACAATTACCCAAAATTTCATCCAACGGCAATTTATCTTCACCTTTACAATCGACTTTGCGGCCAAGCGTTCAATGCACCAGGTGAGCGATCGCCGTGGCACCGCATGAGTAAGCCGTTCAAAAATCCCCACACTTCTGAGCACGCTCCGGCGCATTTATGCAAATAGGTACACCACACGATCAGCGTACCTGATCGTATCCACATCGATAACCGCGGGCACGCGGACCAACGTCACACCGCGCGCCTCATCTTGTCATCGTTTCATCGCCGACTCGCTTCTAATGATGATACGAGTGCGGGGCACCACCAATGTCGTCCCGCCTCTTGAAAAGAGTGACGGTTTTGACACCTAAGTTTCCTCAATTATCCCGATGGAATGCTGGTTGGCGCTCGCAATGCTGGCGGGCATGAACACCGTGACAACCGAACAGAAAACCGATTTCCACGGCCATTCACCGCGCGGCCGGAAAAATCGAGCCATCGCACTACGTTCTCTGAAAATCACGCGCGGAGTACGGCCCCTTGAGTATAGCTTCCCTTCACGACGACTTGATCGTGTTCGACGGTCTCATCGTATCCAATTGGAGCCGGGAAATCTTTGAGAATATGCACGAAGGTGGGCTGACGGGTGCCAACTGCACCTGTTGTGTCTGGGAAGATTTCGCCGGCACGATGCAAAACATTGCCGAATGGAAGAAGCGGTTTAATTCCGACGCAGACCTCATAATACAGGCAAACACGACCGCGGATATTCGCGCCGCGAAAGCTGCCGGCAAGACCGCCATAGCTCTAGGATTCCAGAACGTCTCAGCTTTTGAAGACCAGATTGGTTACATTCGCCTGTTCAAGGAGCTCGGCGTTGGAATCGTCCAAATGGCCTATAACACACAGAATCTGATCGGGTCCGGATGCTATGAATCACATGATGGCGGCCTGTCCGATTTCGGCCGCGAAGCCGTCGCCGAAATGAACCGCGTTGGCATCATGTGCGACTTATCGCATGTCGGCGCCAAGACGTCGCAAGACGTGATTGACGCCTCGGACAAACCAGTCTGCTATTCCCACATTGCGCCGGCGGGTCTAAAAGATCACCCGCGGAACAAGACAGACGCGCAAATTCGAACGATCGTGGAAAAGGGCGGGTTCGTTGGTGTCACCATGTTTCCACCGTTCCTCAAGCGAGGCATCGACTCAACCGTCGACGATTACGTTGAGGCCATGAATTACATTATCAACATCGCCGGCGAAGACGCCGTCGGATATGGCACCGATTTCACTCAGGGCTATGACCGGCCCTTCTTTGAGTGGATCACGATGGACAAAGGCTATGCGCGGAAACTCACGGAATTCGGTGAAATCT
>CAXGSZ010000482.1:0-2622 GCA_964012455.1 uncultured Alphaproteobacteria bacterium | reverse complement strand
CTTGAGGAACGGCGCCTTGTCGAGCCTGGCCAGACGGCGCGCGATCTCTGTCTTGCCGACACCGGTCGGTCCGATCATCAGGATATTTTTGGGCAGGACCTCGTCCCGCAGCTCATCGGGCAGCTGTTGGCGACGCCACCGGTTGCGCAGCGCTACGGCCACAGCACGCTTGGCATCGTTCTGGCCTACGATGTGACGGTCGAGTTCCGAGACGATCTCCCGCGGGCTGAAATTGGTCATACGGTCTCCAAGACGATAGATTCGTTGGTATAGACGCAGATATCCGCGGCGATCTGCATGGCACGCTGGGCGATCGTCCCGGCATCCATGTCGTCGCGGTCTACGAGCGCACGCGCCGCGGCCAGCGCATAGCTGCCGCCAGAGCCGATGCCGATCAGGCCGTCTTCCGGCTCCAGTACGTCACCGGTGCCGGACAGGACCAGAGAGACGGAAGGGTCGGCAACCGCCATCATCGCCTCCAGGCGGCGAAGGTAGCGGTCCGTTCGCCAGTCCTTCGCAAGTTCGACGCAGGCGCGCGTCAGCTGTTCCGGATATTGCTCCAGTTTCGATTCTAGCCGCTCGAACAGGGTGAAGGCGTCCGCGGTGGCACCCGCAAACCCGACGACGACCTTGCCGTCGGCGATGCGGCGCACCTTCGTCGCGTTGGATTTGATGATCGTCTGGCCAAGGCTGACTTGGCCGTCGCCAGCGACCACGACCTTGCCGTCCTTGCGGACCGAAAGGATGGTTGTGCCATGCCAGGATTGGGGCTCGCTCATAGTGCGTCCGATTTTGTTTATCGTCGCCATGTGGCAAGGATTTGCGGCCGGGTCAAGGGCTGCATCGCAGCAAGGCTCGGTTCTCTTGGTTCGATCAGTCGAGTTCCATTCCGTCCATGCCGGAATTCTTACGACATTGTCCGATCATCTCGCGGATCTTTGGGCCGAGTGCGGCCGGGTCCTCCATCTGGTCGACCTCGGCACCCCGCCGCCAGCCTTCGCAGACCGCGACCATGCCCGCACCGGCCTGGATGATTCGGCCGGTAATGTCCTGTGCTTCCTCGCTAGCGAGATAGACGACGGTCGGCGAAACCCAGCTCGGATCGCGCACCTGCTTATCCTCCTCGGAGTATTCGCGCAGGTTGTCGGTCATCCGCGTGTAGGCGCTCGGCGAGATCGCATTGACGGTCACCCCGATGCGTGAGAGCTCACGCGCGGCGATGATGGTGAAGGCGGCAATCCCGGCCTTTGCGGCGCCGTAATTGGTCTGGCCGATATTGCCGTAAATGCCTGAGGTCGAGCTTGTGTTGATAATGCGGCCCATGACTGGCTTGCCGTCGTCATTCTGTTTCGACATGGCGCGCCAGTAAGCGGCGGCATGGCGGGCCGGCGCGAAGGTGCCCTTTAGGTGAACCTGGATGACTGAATCCCATTCCTCTTCGGTCATGTTGACCAGCATGCGGTCGCGCAGAATTCCGGCGTTATTGACGATGATATCCAGCTTGCCAAAGGTGTTGATCGCCTGGTCGACCATGATCTTGGCACCGTTGAAGCTACTGACGTCGTCGCCATTGACCACGGCTTCACCGCCACCGGCTTTGATTTCGTCAACCACCTGCTGCGCTGGCGAGACATCAGCGCCTCTGCCGTCGACGGCAGCGCCCAGATCGTTGACGACGACTTTCGCCCCGGCTTTCGCCAGCTGCAGCGCATGCTGCCGCCCGACACCGCGTGCTGCGCCGGTAACGATGGCAACCCGTCCTTCACATAGACCGGACATGTTTTTCCCCTTCTTCCTGATGTGGTGTGGTCACAAATCTTACAGCTGATGCCGCACGGAAATGATTTTCAACAAAATATCTAGCGCGGTTACCGGCAATGTCTCGGCATTTCCGTGAATGAGAGGGGTTACCTCACGGGTGGCGTCCGACCGGACTTCCTGTTAAAAGACGCCGCGCCAACCAACCCGGAGACAGCACCATGCGTCAGGCCAGCGTCGAGCGCAGCACCAAGGAGACCCAGCTTTCCGCATCCGTCGATCTTGATGGGACCGGAATATACGATGTTTCGACTGGTATCGGCTTCCTCGATCACATGATGGAACAGCTGTCGCGCCACAGCTTGATCGACCTGACTTTGCGCGCGCAGGGTGACCTGCATATTGATTTTCACCACACCACCGAGGATACCGGCTATGCCGTCGGCGAAGCGGTGAGCCGCGCGCTCGGCGACCGCGCTGGGATCGTACGGTACGGCAGTGCGCTGATCCCGATGGACGAAACGCTGACGCGGGTCGCGCTCGACTGTTCCAATCGGCCGTATCTCGTGTGGAAGGTCGACTTCTCGCGGCCGAAACTCGGCGAGATAGACACCGAGCTGTTCCAGGAATGGTTCAAGGCCTTTGCTCAATCTGCCGGGCTGACTCTGCATATCGAGATGCTCTACGGCGAGAACAATCACCACATCGTCGAATCCTGCTACAAGGGATTGGCGCGGGCGCTGATGGCCGCTGTCGCCATCGATCCTCGGAGGGCCGATGCAGTGCCGTCGACCAAGGGCGTTCTTGGTGGCTCGCTTTGAGATGACACTCGCGATTGTCGATTACGGATCTGGCAATTTACGC
>CAXGSZ010000481.1:0-2624 GCA_964012455.1 uncultured Alphaproteobacteria bacterium | reverse complement strand
CCGATTATCAATAAATTGCGTGCCCGGTTGGATTCCCCGGGGGAAACAAGGAGGTGGAGCCGACCAGCATTCATTGCCTAGCGTCGGCCGCGTCGCCTTAATTCCATCTCTTTGATCGTACTCCCAATATCTCTCATGCTGTAAGTCCGGCTGATTGATATCGAATGGTATTAACCTCTTCGGTAGAACAATTCCGTATCCCGGCAACTTAAAAGCGTTGTCTGCAACTTGCGCGGCGATATTTTTTCGAACCGTGTTCGCCGGACCTGTTGCATAAATTACGCAGAACAGTGAGGCCAGTAAGCATGGCAACAGTCCGGTTCGCGATATTCTTCGTATCCGATTGTGGATCCATGGGGTAGCGTACACGACGACGGCAACGAGGATTGCTGTGTACCCTCCGGCAAATCGGCCGGAAGGCGCGAGCGCAGTAACATAGATCAGACCTGTAAGGGCGAGGAGTAGTGGCCACATTGGCAAACTTTGTTGCTGCCCACCGACATATTTGTATGTTGCAAGTCCCAACATCAGCAGCCATCCGCCCAACACGAGAGTCGCTCCGCTGGTGTCACGCGACATCCAATAGATCAGGCCATCAATCATTGAAGTGCCAGCAGGCAATTCGCGGCCACCTCCTCGGGCCGCATTAACGATGAGATTGGTGTGGTCAGCCAAGTAGTCGAGGGGCGGTGTCCAGGGAAGTTGCAGGCAGGTCAATCCGGCTGGAAAGGCGAGGCAGCCACTCGATAGTATGCTCAACGAAAAAAACGACGCAAAAATTAGTGTTGAAATTCCGATGCTTGTGAGTATCCGGCGCCGCTCATGAAGCAGCAGGGTCAGTGCGGCAGACCCGGCGAGCAGTGCGAGCGGTGCGGCGGACAATTTAACCGATACCGCGAACACTGAGATGGGCAGCGCAATTAGGAGGCCGTTCCTGATACGATCGTTGCTGAGAAGCCACGCGACAATTACCGAGAGGAGCATCGCTGGCAAATCCGGGCTGAGAGAGGCGGTCATTCCCCACCGGACGGCGAGCAATATAACCAACGTAATACCAAAGCCAGCGATGATGTCTGGGAGCTGCTTCGATCTGTTGCCGATCCGATAGAATGCAAATGCGGCTTGCGATGCCGCCAGCATGACAAGATAAACGTTTGCCGATTGAGCGCCCCAGCCGTTTTCGCCGCCGGCAGTTCCTGGCGCAGAAAGGACAAGCCAGGATGAAGCCTGACCATAGTTCATGTGAATGGTAACGATTCCTTTGATGACTCCGAATTCTTCGAGAATTCGGGCCATAGGGAGGTGGTAGAAGGCGGTGTCGAAGAAGACGATCTGTTGGCTGCCAAAATACGAAATTGGTAGAAGCAGCAGCCATAAGAAAGTAATTGGTCGAAGCAAGTGACCTCGATGTTTGACGATTTCAATGACGAGATTGGTTGTGTCCAGCCGGAATGTGGTAAACGCGAGAGACACTACCGGAATAACCAACACAGAAATCATGACATAAAGCGAAACCGGCGTGATATGGGCGATGAGCGTCAAAATACCGGCTGTAATGGAAACGCCGAGCCAAGCGGCACAGAACACTAGGTCGTGTGGCCGGTTGAATTCGGAAACCCGCAAAGCGTCAGCGCCTCCAATCTGGCGCAGCGCAATGAGCCCCCAGAACACTATCGCCACGGCGACAAATGGAAATGTCGATAGATAAAATAACACGCGTAAAAAATCCTTCGCGCGGGCGCTAAGCTGTGACTACCCGAAGGGTGGCTTGCGATCAAGGTCCACGGTTTTTTGCATGTCATTCCCGTTCGTGTGCACCTCTGGCTCTTTCGGCAAGATAGGGATCGAGACGGGAGCGATGTGTCGCTCCTGGTGTATGCTTAACGGTGACGCTTGACGCGCGGCCCGGTGCGGCGCAATCTCCCATGAAATCAGCGCATTAGTCGCGCATTAAAGGGACGCCGTTCATGCCAGACGCGGAAGACTTCGAGTTGTATCTTGAAAGTATCCGCCGTTTTACCAGTGACAAGCTTATACCCGCGGAACGCAAGGTGGAGGAAGAGGATGCCGTTCCCGAGGAGTTGGTCGCAGAAATGCGGCATCTCGGATTGTTCGGCATGACAATTCCGGAAACATACGGCGGTCTCGGATTGACGATGGAGCAGCAGGTACGCGCTACGTTCGAGTTCACGCGTGCATCCTGTGTTTATCGCGCTCGGTTCTCGACAACGCTCGGCCTCTGTAGTCAGGCGATATTGTTTAATGGGACCGATGAACAGAAGTCCGACTGGTTGCCGAAACTGGCTTCCGGCGAAGCGACGGCGTCCTTTGCGTTGACGGAACCGCAGGCAGGTTCCGATGCCGGCGCCATCACGACCAAGGCGGTCAAAGACGCTGGCGCGTACGTGATAGGCGGCCAAAAATGCTATATTACCAATGCGCCTGAGGCCGATGTTTTTGTCGTTATGGCGCGAACCGATCCGGGATCGACCGGCGCATCGGGTATTTCAGCTTTTATCGTTCCCGCCGACACACCGGGTATCGAGGTGGCGCCGTGGGATCGCAAACTCGGTAATCACGGCTCGCACACAGCGCAGATTTTCTTTACCGACTGCCGGGTGCCC